>JAFGLD010000212.1 GCA_016928235.1 Anaerolineae bacterium
ATAAAAGGATTACACGGATCAACCATGTCTATCAATGGGGACTTCTGACGATGTTTTCATACAGTTTCGACGATCTAATCTTACTCTCGTAAACGATAAGAACGATTGCTCTCGCGCCTGTAAACGAATGGCTTACTCATGTTGACGTTAATACGTGCCCTGGTGGATTATGAGTTGGATCTGATCCAGATCATCGCTGCGCAGTGGGATGTCGACCTCGCCGCCACCGATCACATTGTGGCAGCTGATGAGCTTGCCGCATCCATCATCAACCAGAGAGCAGTCGAGGATACGTGGGGGAGGCTTTCGGATGAGGAAAAACAAGCCCTGACCGATCTGACCGTCCAGGGTGGACGCCTGCCCTATGTCCAGTTTATGCGGCGGTACGGCGATATACGTCCGATGGGCCCGGCTCGACGGGAGCGCGAGAAGCCCTGGCTTGCCCCGGAAAGTGTCACCGAGGCACTCTACTATCGCGGGCTGGTTGTCCGAGCTTTTGAACAATCACCGAGCGGGATACAGGAATACATTGTCGTCCCCAGTGACCTGCGGGAGCTGATGCCACAACCAGAGGCCAGGCACACCCGCCCCGCGCCCGGCTATGCCGTCGCGCCTCCTAGCAAGCTCGTCCACGATCACCTGATGGCCCCCGACGATGCCGGTTCTTTGCTGGCGTATCTCTTAATCCGACAGGCAACAAATGCCCAGGATTGGCTGTCAAGGGAGTCTATCGAGGTCATTGACAGGCACCTGCGCCGCAACGATGAGCCTGCATACCGCGCGTTGGTCACGCAACTACTCTATGATCAGGAGTTCATTGCTGACGAGCAGATGCTCACCCAGACGAGCACTCTGGTCGACAAAGAACGCTCGCGCCCCTGGCTCGAAGCACCACGGACACACCAGATCCGCCTGTTAATCGAGACCTGGCTGAAATCATCAACCTGGAATGACATGGCATATACACCGGGGCTGGAAGCCGATCACTGGCCGAATGACCCATTCCTGGCGCGCCAGGCCATCCTCTCGGCTCTCAAGGAGGTCCCAGCCGAGATCTGGTGGAGTATCGAAGGGTTCATCGAGCACATCAAGCAGAGCAATCCCGATTTCCAACGTCCGGCCGGCGACTATACAGGATGGTATCTACGCGATGCCTACTCAGGCGAAATCCTGCACGGCTTCGAATGCTGGAATGCTGTCGAGGGGACGCTGATACGATTCATCCTCGAAGGGCCACTTCGATGGCTGGGGGTGCTGCGGATACGGTACGGAGCCTTTATCTTGACACCTTACGGTCTGGCGCTGTTGGGCCGATCTGACTGGCCCATGCAGCCCGATCCCCAGGCACATATCCGGGTGGATGAGCAAGGCGTGATCGGTGTCCCGGTCAATGTCAGCCGCTATGAGCGTCTGCAAATCGCCCGCTTCTCAGCCTGGATCGGCACGCCGCCGCCCAATATTCAGGTGTCCGGTAAGCGAAATCTACCCGGCGTCATGGAGGATGAGGGCACTTACCTGTATCGATTGACGCCTCAGGCTATTGAGCGGATAACCTCTGAAGGAATCACGTTGCAGCGGCATATCATCCCCTTCCTGCAGCGGCTGTCAGGACACAGCCTGCCTGCCAACGTGGTGCAGATGCTCGAAGCATGGGAACAAAGTCCGGCCGAGGTGATCGTGCAGGATGTTGTCATCCTGACGGCCAAGGATTTGGGCGTCTACGAAAGACTCCGGAAACATGGGAAGATCAACCGCTGGCTGGGACAACCTGTCGGGCCACAGGCACATGCCGTCCGCAGGGAAGATTTCCCTGCCTTGTTGAATGCCTTGCGGCAGACCGGCATCTTGCCGCTCTTCGAGGGACATGAGAAGGATGACTGGCCCTGAGGCCAGTCTCCTATAGATCATTACCGGCTCAAAACCAGGCCCGTCACCGGACAACCTCATGGACAATGCCAAACACCATGGGCCGGCGGCGGGTCTCGCTGTAGAAATACTTCTCCAGCGCCCCCTCAACCCTGCCGCGCAGATCGTTTAGGGGGAGGGCAACATCACGGTTGAGCACAGTGGTGATAGCATTCTGGGCTCCCCGGATCAGATCGTCGGCTTCCGGCATGTACACAAACCCTCTCGAGATGATCTCCGGCTCCTCGATAAGTTCATGTGTATCATGATCGAGGGTGAGACTGACGATCACAAACCCGTCACGTCCCAACATATCCCGATCGCGCATGACTGCCGGACCGACATCTCCAACCCCGGCGCCATCGACAAATACATAGCCGCCCGGCACACGCTCCCCAATGGTCATGCTGTCAGGGGTGAATGTCAGGATCGTCCCGTTTTCAATGACGGCGATATTATCCTCTGGGACACCCAGGCTGCTTGCTATCCGTCCGTGCATTTGGAGATGCCTCAGCTCGCCATGAATCGGCACAAAGAACTGCGGCCTGAGCAGGTTGATGAGCAGTTTTAGCTCCTCTTGCGCGGCGTGACCGGAGACATGCACCGGAGCAATCGGATCATAGATCACATCGGCGCCACGGTGAATCAGCCGGTTGATGATACGATGAACCATCTCTTCATTGCCGGGGATAGGATGTGAAGACAGGACTACGGTATCTCCCTGCTGGATCTCGAGCTGCCGGTACTGTCCGGTAGCCAGCCGTCCCAATACGGCCGAGGGCTCGCCTTGAGAGCCGGTGGACATGATGACCACGTCCTTTGGCTTCATGTGCAGCGCTTCGTTCAGATCGACCAGCATGGTATCGGGGATGTGAAGATATCCCATCTGGCGGGCCATCTTGACGTTGTCAACCATGGTGGTGCCGACAATCGCCATCTTTCTGCCATGCTTGATGGCGGCATTGGCTACTTGCTGGATGCGTGAGATCAACGACGCAAAAGTAGCAACGATGATGCGCCCCCTGGCACGGCGAAAGACGGCGTCAAAAGCATCATCGACAACTGTCTCAGAGGCGGTCCAGCCAGGCGTTGTCGCATTGGTGCTATCGCCAAAAAGAGCCAGGACGCCTCTTCCGGCAAACTCGGCCAGTTTGGCGAAATCAGGCGGCCAGTTATCGACCGGGGTATGGTCAAACTTAAAGTCTCCGGAGTGAACGATCAGCCCGACCGGCGTCGTAATCCCCAATCCGACTGCATCGGGAACGCTGTGACAGACGTGAAAGAGTTCCACCTGGAACGGCCCCATGCGTATGGTGTCGCCGGCCTGAACGGTCATTAACGTGATATCATCGAGTAGATGCGCGCGCTTGAGCTTGACCTCCAGCAGCCCGCGGGTTAGCGGGGTTGCATAAATAGGCGCCTTGACGCTCTCCATGATATGGGTAATGGCGCCGGTATGATCCTCATGACCGTGTGTGATGATCACGCCTCGAATGGTGTCAAGCCGGTCCATAATATAGCCAAAGTCAGGGATGATGTAGTCGATCCCCAACATATCGTTTTCCGGGAACATGATACCCGCATCGATGATAATCGAGTCCAGCGAATTGGGCGTCTCGTATTCCACAAACATCATATTCTTCCCAACCTCACCCAGTCCCCCTAATGGGGTGACTCGCAAGACGTTGGAGGGCAGATCAGGGCCTTTTTGGCGTGACTTGCCATTGCGTTGTTTATTTCTTTTACTCACTTCTTAACTTCCTTAGTTTTATAGTAATTAAAAAAGGGCTGAGCAACCGCTTCAGTCCCTTTATTGTCTCTATCAAATTATCCGGCAGATACTGCCGGTCAGCCGGTTAACAGCTTCTATCAGTGAAACAGGGTTGAGCTTTGCACTCACATTGTGCTCGACGGTGAAAATATTTTATTCTGGACATGAGTTTAGCTTATAACAGCAGATAACGCTATCTGTCCTAGCCGGCGTGTGTACGCAAAACGTGTCAGGCAGCAGTAATTCTTTGGTAAAACACCTGTTACGCGACCTGGCCGTCGCCAAGGCTGTCATTCCCGCAAAAGCGGGAAGCCATGGGTGTGGCGAGTGGTTCCCACCGTGCAAAGACACATTCAACTCTCCATCTCGTACTGAGACCAGATGGGTGTTTACAATATGATGATATAATGGCACGAAGAGACCGCCAGTCACAGAATCACAATGCCTGGGATCTGTTGACATTCCCGTATATTTACAGCGTGGGTCTTGGGTACAAATGTCACCAGAACCTCGCGCCACCCTGATCAGTAGGAGGTCGCTTTTGGAACTCAGACAATACATTGAGCTGTTACGCAAATGGTGGTGGCTGATCGTCTTGCTGGCCTTTGTGGGCGGGGCTCTGGCGCTGCCGGTTGCGCTGCTCAGAACCCCGATCTATGAAACCTCGACGACAGTGCTGATTAACCAGGCTCCCGGTTCATCGTTACCTAATGCCGAAGACGTGCTCTCCGGGCAGCGCGTCGCCATGACGTACTCGGAGCTGCTACACACTCGCGCCGTCTTGCGAGAGGTCATTGCCAACCTCGATCTGAGACTCGATCCGGGGGAGCTGGACAAACAGATATCCATCAGCCAGGTGCGCGATACCAATTTGCTCGTCTTAACTGTGAAAGATACCAATTCGCAGCGGGCTGCTGATATCGCCAATGAGATCGTCAGGGTATTCATCGAGCAGAACTTGCAGAAACAGACTGAGGAGTATTCAGAGACATTAAACAATCTACAGGCGGGAATGACCAACATCGAGGAAGACATCGACCGGACGATCACGACCATCAAAAAGTTAGAACATGTCACCACGCCTGAATTGATAGCCGAGCGAACACGGCTGGAGGAACTGTTAACTCAGCAGCGCAACACTCACGCAACCCTCCTCTCTCAATTCGAGGGTGTTCGGATGGCACAGACGCAAACAACCGACAAGATCAGCGTTGTCGAGGAGGCGTTGCCGGGCAAAAGGGCCGGCCAAAGCACCCTCGTCATTGCTTTCCAGGGCGTTATTATCGGCATTTTTGTTGCTTGCGGCATTGCCATCCTGATCGAATACCTGCGTGATACGATGAAGTCCGGCGAAGAGCTGGAGCACCTGCTGGGTATTCCAACGCTGGCGGTGATCGGCACCATCCAGGTCGCCAACCAGTCCAATGCACTGGTGACTATCGAAAAGCCCCGCTCGCCGATTGCGGAGGCTTACCGGATTCTGCGGGCCAACATCGAGATCGCCACAGTGGATAACCCGGCCGGCACACTGGTTATTACCAGCAGCGGACCCGCCGAAGGCAAATCGGTCACCGCTGCCAATTTGGCAGTCGCGATTGCACAAGCCGGCAAGCAGATCATCCTGGTCGATTCCGACCTTCGGCGCCCGTCGCTCCACAAGCTGTTCCAGATATCCAACAAAAGGGGAATCACCACTGCTCTGCTGCAAGGTGGGCAAGGGATGATCGATGATCACCTGTCACATACGGGAATCGAGAATTTATTGCTTCTGCCCAGCGGCCCCTTGCCGCCTAACCCGGCCGAGCTTCTGGGCTCACAGCACATGGTCGATCTCGTCAGACGGCTCACGGAACAAGCTGATATGGTGGTTTTCGATAGTCCTCCTGTGCTCGCCGTAGCCGATGCTACCCTGCTGGCGCGGATCTGTGACGGGGTACTGTTGGTCGTCCTGGCCGAAGCTACACGGGGAGATGCCATCAGAAGAGCCAGGAACCAGATCGACCAGGCAGGATCCAATCGATTGCTTGGTACAGTGCTAAACCGCGTCTCGTCATCAAGCAACAGCTATTATTACTCCCAAAGATACTATCAACAATACGCTGCCGATGAAGAACGGCATCTCTGAGATGATCAGGTTTTTAATCTTAATGGGTGATCCGGGATCAGTTCTTAGACCATTCCAAAGAAATAAATGTCCTGGCAGTTTGTCCGGAGAAGTCAGACAATGGCTTTCATTCTACCGAGGGGTAAGTGGATTCCCGCTTTCGCGGGAATGACAGCATTGGCGCGGGTAGTGTGTAGGTTGGGTGGTGGCGCAAGCGCGAAATTGCTCCAAAGGCAAGCCGATACCCTGCAAAATCCTCACCACCCAACGACTACAATGTCGACCACGCTATTCCCGCGTGGTACCAATAGGCGTGCTATGCGTAATGCAGTTATTTCCGATCAACTCCTTCTATGCCAGATAGTCCCTGAGCTGGCGAGAACGTCTCGGATGGCGCAGACGCCGCAACGCCTTCCCTTCGATCTGGCGGATGCGCTCGCGGGTCAGGCCAAACTTCTGGCCGACTTCCTCCAGCGTATAAGCGCGACCATTCTGCAAGCCAAAGCGCAGCCGCAAGATGCGCGCCTCGCGCGGGCTGAGCGTTGCCAGCACCTCTTCGACCTTCTCCCGCAGCAAGTTATCATAGACGCTCTGGGTAGGGGTAGGCGTCGCTTCGTCTTCGATGAATGAGCCCAGCTCGCTGTCATCCTCTTCTCCTACCGGATGTTCCAGCGAGAGCGGCTGCCAGCTGACCTTGAGCATCCACTGCACTTTGCGCGGCTCCAGGTCAAGCACATTGGCGATCTCTTCCGGCGTCGGCTTGCGTCCATTGGTCTGCTCAAGCTGTCGGGCCGTCTTGTACAATCGACGGATGCGATCAGACATATGCACCGGCACCCGGATAGTGCGCCCCTGATCGGCGATGGCGCGGGTAATCGTCTGGCGGATCCACCAGGTAGCATACGTGCTAAAGCGGTAGCCCCGGCGATAATCGAACTTCTCGACCGCTTTCATGAGCCCCAGGTTTCCTTCCTGGATGAGGTCGAGGAACGGAACACCCTGGCCCATGTATTTCTTGGCAATGCTGACTACCAGGCGCGTGTTGGCCTTGATCAGATGCTCGCGGGCCGATCTCCCATCCTCGACGACAGACTCAAGCTCTTCATGCTCTTCCGAGGAGAGGTTGCCGTTTGACCGGACGAGCGTCTCAGAAGAATGGTTCCCCAGCTCCAGGCGGCGGGCCAGATCGATTTCCTCTTCGTTGGTGAGCAAAGGAACCCGGGCCATCTCTTTGAGATAAAGGCCAACCGTGTCATCTGACGACACACCCGAAAGGTCAAAGATGGGATCAGAATCAGTGAGGTCAAATTCAACCAGGTCGACATCAAGCAAGTCCGGCAGATCGTTCAGGTCAAAGTCGAGAAGATCCTCATCCTCCTCATCCTCCTCGTCATCATCTTCCCTTTCCAGATTGCCAAGCAAGACCTTCTTCGATGAGAGAGGAGCATCATCCTTGTCATCGTAGATATCGATCCCCGCAGCAACAAGAGCGACAAAAACCTCCTCTGCCTGCTCGATGCCCTCATCGCCACCCGGGATCACATCTAAGATGTCATCCGTGGTCAAGTACCCCTGTATCTCAGCCTTCTCTAACAAATCGGCAATAAGTTCGATCTCTTTACTTTCACCGTAATTCATGTGACTACTCCGCTCGAAATTCGTTATATCAAAATTGCCAATAAACAAACCATAATCATGATGAACTTGTTCAATTTGTTAATCGATCACGTCGTTCCCGGTGGAACAACGTCTACAGCCGGATTAGTCTTCTTCCAACAACGCACGCAGTGAAGCGAGCCGTGGCTCAATATCCTCTTCGGCGCAATCGCATGTTCCTTCGTTGAAATTCTGGCCACATTGGGAGCACAGCCCCTTACAATCCGGGGAGCACAGCGTCTGAATGGGGACTGCCAGGATGCCTTCCTCCCGGATGATCGGTTGGAGATCGATAAAGCCGCCATCGTCAACAAAGTATGGATTGGGAGCAGGGGAAGCAGCAGGAGTGGCAGGGTAAACAAACAACTCTGACAGCTCGATGTCGCATGGCAGAGCGATGGGTATCAGGCAGCGCACGCATTCAGTCGCAATTTGAGTACGGAGTGTGCCCTGGATCACGATTCCCTGCCGGGTTCTTGTCAGCCGCAGGACACCACGAAGCCGGCTGATGACCACATCTTCAACAATGAAGGTACCATCCTGGTCAAAATCGAACTCGCGGCTATAACCAGGGCCTTCCTTTAGAAGAAAACCAACATTTAACCTGAGCAGGCGATTGTCAGAACGAGGTAAATCAGTCACAATAGAAACACCGCCACGCATGGTTGATCAATACCGGCCCAAAAACGGCTCATCAAAACAACTACAAAAACAACGACACAAAACCTGCTGGCGTCAGGAAAATCTTCTCAATTGGTACAACTGTCTCTATACAATTATTATGAAGTTAATGGTCAGCGGGGCCTTGAGTGAGATTCATCAGCCCAATGTAGACGGAGGGCTGAGCACCAAGAGCGAATTTTGTCTAACTTTGAGCAACTTTATTGCGACCGTAGTATAACATAAATTAAACCTGACGGTCAACATTGTTGACAATAACACTCCTATTTAGGGAGGCTGTTCGACAAAGCCGGTTAAGACCTATGAGACGAATCATCTTCACCTTATCGATCGTGTCTATCGTGGCAGGCGCCGCTCTCTTCTCGGATGGCTGGGGTGGGCACCGGGCGCTGGGAGCCCAGGAGCCCCCCCTACCATTCCGCCTACCGCTCGATACACCTTCCGGGCCCAGCACCTGGTACATTATCCAGTTCTACGGCAATACACAGAATGCCTACTACTTCCGTAGTGCCTGGTATGGCCAGGGCCAGGGGCTCCACTTCGGTGTCGATTTTTCCACGCCCTGCGGCATGGAGATCGTTGCCATGGCCGATGGCGTGGTTGCCAAGGTCGACGCGCTTAGCCATGGGTCTGGCCCCCACAACCTGATGATCGATCATCCTGACGGCTACGCGTCGTTCTATGGGCACCTGCTCGAACGATCCTCGTTAGAGCCCGGCCGGCAGGTCAAGCAAGGACAGGTGATCGGGCTGACCGGCGATCCTGACCTGACCTGCACGTCGCGGCCACACCTGCACATCGAGATCCGGGACAGCAGCTACTACCATACCTATAACCCCATCCCGCTGATCGATGCCGACTGGGACAGCCTGGCCTTGCTCGGTCCGGGTAATCCCTTCCAGCGTGACCTCGATAATCCCAGGCGTTGGGTGACGCTGGAAGATCAGCCGGAGGTGCTCTTTGGTGGCCCGATGCTCAACGAGTATGTCCACCCCTGGCCGCCGGATTGGTACTGACGGACGGGGGATGGGGCATAAGCGGTAACTTAAAGCATGATGCGCTATCGCTGATGCCAAAAACCGGGTTTTTCTCCTGCAAGAACGGCACAATGTTGATACCGCTTCCGCAGTCAAGATGGTCTGTTCGACGACAAAAAACCCGGTTTTTTGTCTGGGAGAAGATACACCAATTCCTTAAGTTACCGCCTATGGGGGATGGGGGCGCCTGGTAGTGCCTGGTGATCAGTTCTTGACGATTGGACAACAATCGTCGTGGTCAGTTTTTTGCTCGCATTAATCGGCTCATTACATCCTGGATATAGACTAACAGCCAACAGCACAAGTTAACACTTATGGGTGACGAGAAGAATGATGAACTATTCGTTCGATAAATCAATGGGGGCAAAGGTGTATGGGGTAATATGCCGTGTTGCGCGCTCCTACCCGATAGCCAACGCCATCGCAAAGGTATTGCTGCCTGTACCCCCAATCCCCAACCCCCAACCCCCATCCCCTATCCCCCAACCCCCAACCCCCATCCTGTTCCTGTCCATCTGCCTGTTGGCCTGCAACCTGGGCGCCGCGCTTGGTACCCCCACCGCCTCATCGATCACCGTGGGCCACCCGACCCAACCGGCAACCGGGCCGGCGCCGACTGCTGAAACATCACCAACGCCAGCGATGCCGACCCTGACCCGGCTGACCGGGACCGGCTGCTGTATCCAGCCTTTCTGGTCGACCGATGGGCAGATGGTGCAGTTCATCGACAAGCCTGAGCACACCCTGCCGACCGGGATCTACGGGGTGAGCATCGACGGCGGCCCGGTACGATTGATCAGCGAGCGAATTGGGGTGTACAGTCCTGACGGCCGCTACGTGGCCTACCTGAACGCCGATGGCCAGACCATTATCGAGGAGATCGCTACGGGGAGCCGGGTGATCGCCCCCAACAAGGGAAAATATGTCGTCTTCTCGCCCACCAGCCGGCGGCTGGCATGGGAAGAATATGTCTCATCGGGTAACTTTGACCAGCAGGGCACCGCCGTCAAGATTTCAAACATCGATGGTAGCGAGGTGCAATTGGTGACCACCCTCTACGGTGGTGGTATCGTGGGCTGGCTGGACGACGATACCCTGCTGCTGCTGGGCAAGAACGCCGGCACTGATGAGGAGCGTATCCTCTTCACTTTATCGGTGATCGACGGCACCCGCGTCGATCTGGTCAGCCAGCAGCGCATGAGGTCGATCAGCGTTGCTCCCGGCGGGCAGTGGATTGCCTATGCCGTCACACTCGATCCCGATGGACCGGAGGATGATGGGCTGTGGGTGGTCAGCGTCGATGGCTCGCAGCACTACCAGTTGGATGTCTTCGGTGGTCTCAAATGGCGCGATGAGACGCGCCTGCTGATCGTGCCTATGGACATCGACGCGCCCAGCCACTGCCTGCTGCAGATCGACGCGCCGACCAGGCAGGTCACCGCTCTAACCGATCCCGCGCAGCTCTCCTTCCGTATTGCAGGAGGCGACTGGAGCGTCTCGCCGACTGGCAGGCACGTGGTCTTCCTCAATTCCGAGGATATGGCATTGTGGCTGCTGTCGCTGCCGGGGGATGGGGGATAGGGGATGGGGGTTGGGGGATGGGGGTTGTGGGGGCATAGGCGTTAACTTAAGCCTGTTTTTCGCACTTTAATTCCGTTCAAAAAGGCTGTTTTCACGAGCCGTCGGAGTGAGTTTACAGTTCACAGTTCTCTACTA
>JAFGLD010000213.1 GCA_016928235.1 Anaerolineae bacterium
TAGTAGAGAACTGTGAACTATAAACTGTTAACTGTAAACTCACTCCGGCGGCTCGTAAAAACAGCCTTTTTGAACGGAATTAAAGTGAGAAAAACAGGCTATAGTATTTTTTAAGAGGGAAAAATCGATGCAGGAATCCCTGAACCGACGCCTGAGCTTCATCGGGGCCATTCTTATAACCTTGATGCTGCTGTCGATCTACCGGCTGGTGTCACTTCAGTTTGGCGTCGATGCACGCTACTTTGCAGAGCAGGCGCAAAAAGAGCATAGCTACAGGGTTACTATCCATCCGCCACGTGGAGAAATCTATGACCGTAATGGCGTGTTGTTGGCTACCAACAGTATCAAATATGAGATTGGCATCTCTCCTGCGCTGATCTATGACCGCCAGGGTACGGCTGAGGCTCTCTCTGCTGTGACGGGAATTCCCAAAGAGAAGTTGTTAGATGATATGTCCGGTTCTGCTTTATATGTGATGCTGGCGAGCCGTGCATCTGCTTCAATGGGGCAAGACGTATTGGCGCTAGGATTGAATGGTGTATCCGTTGCTCCTATCAACGAGCGGTTCTACCCACATGGCACTCTAGCCGCGCACACCTTGGGGTTTGTGAACTACGATAATGTGGGCTTCTATGGCATCGAGGGTTTTTATAACGATATCCTTTCGGGCAAGATATCGGTTAGCAGTCAAAGCCGTATTCCTTACGAAGCCAGTATCGGCGGAGGATGGGAACGTGGCTCCAACCTCTATCTGACCCTTGATAGCGAGATTCAATATCTGGCTGAGAATACGTTGGCGCAGGCCATTCATGACACCAATGCCGAGGGTGGAACAGTCATTGTGCTCGATCCGAAGACCGGTGAAGTGCTGGCGATGGCCAATCTGCCAACCTATGATCCTAATCTATTCTACGCTCAGCCGGCCGAGTTGTTCGATAATGCCGCTATTAGTAAGCAGTATGAACCCGGTAGCGTCGTTAAAGTACTGACAATGGCAATTGCGTTAGATGATGATGCTGTACAGCCGGAAAGCACCTATGAAGACACCGATGTCTTGGAAGTAGGAGGCATCAAGATCTACAACTGGGATCGTCAAGGGCATGGTGTTACGTCCATGACCGATCTGTTGGGAATGTCGCTCAATATTGGCGCGGCGAAACTTAGCATTGCAGTTGGACCACTGGATTTTTACGAAGGCCTTGATGCCTTTGGTTTGGGCAAGCTGACATATATCGATTTGCAATCCGAGGTGAAAGGATCGGTGCGTAGACCAGGGCAGTCTAATTGGTACGAATCAGACCTGGCTACCAATGCATTTGGGCAGGGGATGGCTGTTACTCCAATCCAGTTGATGGCTGCCATTAGCGCAGTTGCCAACAATGGGGTGATTATGCCGCCTCATGTAGTGGCCAGTCAGGTAAATACTGATGGAACAGAGATGGCTTTTGACGCCAAGCCTCTAAGCCGTGCTATCTCTGAGCAAACGGCTCGCGATCTCAGCGCAATGTTGGCGGAAGCACTGGCGAGAGAGGCTTCCAAGGCCCTGGTCCCGGGTTACACGGTAGCGGGAAAAACCGGCACAGCTGAGATTCCCATTCCAGGTGGTTACGATCCGGAAGCAACAATCACCAGCTTTGTGGGCTTTGGCCCGGTCGACGATCCTCGCTTTGTGGTGCTGATTAAGCTAGATCGGCCTACAACCTCTCAGTGGGGGGCCGACACCGCGGCTCCTGCCTTCAGTACTTTGGTGAGGCGTTTGGTGGTATTGATGGAGATCCCACCGGATGACGTACGACTGGCGCTGAAGCAATAGTTGTTGCTCAAATAACGTTGGACATTATCACGATTAGATTTTCCAAGCGAGAAAAAGGCCCTCATTGCAGGGTTATTGCACTTCATTAGCGTCAATCATGATCATGTCTATTCAATCAACCCCATGACTGATTCTCTGGTAGATGTCGTGATCGTCGGCGCGGGAGCTGCCGGGCTGATGGCCGCTATCTGGGCAGGGAGAGCCGATCCGCATCATACGGTTCTTGTCCTTGATGGTGCGCACACGCTGGGCACAAAAATCCTCGCATCTGGAGGTGGGCGATGTAATGTCACTCACGATTACGTAGATGAGAAATCCTATGCCGGCTCATCCCGCCACACAATCAGGAAAGTACTGAGTCGCTTCGATGCACCCCAGACAGTTGTGTTTTTCAGAGATCTTGGTGTTGAGCTTAAGCGTGAGGAGACGGGCAAGCTGTTCCCTGCTGCAGGAACAGCTCAAACCATTCTTGATGCACTGTGTCGGGAGGTGCATCGAGTGGGGGTAACCTTGCGCTATCCCTGCCGTGTCGAAGTGGTGGAAAAACGCAAATCGGGTTTTCTCATTTCTGGTGAATGGGGGCGCCTGAAAGCCGGCAATCTGATCCTGGCAACAGGTGGATGCAGCATGCCAAAGTCCGGCTCGGATGGGCACGGTTACCGGATTGCCCAGTCGCTTGGCCATGCCATTGTCTCTACTTTCCCGGCGTTGGTGCCGCTCACACTTCCCCGTACTCACTTTCTTTGCTCTTTGAGTGGCCTCTCGCTTATTGCGACCCTGGAACTTCGATCAGGCAGAGGAAAAAGGCTATGTGCCTTTACCGGTTCGATGTTGTGCACGCATTTTGGCATTTCCGGACCGGTTGTATTGGACATGAGCCGTCACTATCTTGCTGCACAGCGCGATGATCCCCATGTAGGGCTCGTTGTCAACTGGCTGCCGGAGACAACACTGGCAGCACTTGATCGCGATCTGCTGGCGCTGGGTCGAAGGTCGATAGGAAGATTTTTATCGGCTCGGATGCCGGGCCGACTGGCCGAGGCTTTGTGCATCGAAGCCGGGATCGCTCCGTCTGTTTCAGGCAACCAGCTTTCCCGAGAGGCTCGCAAAGCTCTGGCGCGGGCAGTGGTCGATCTGCCTCTGCCGGTGACAGGCAATCGTGGTTTTGCTTATGCCGAGGTTACTGCTGGTGGTGTGCCGCTGGCTGAGATTCGTGTCGAGACGATGGAGTCGCGGGTTTGTCCCGGCTTATACCTGTGTGGCGAGATTTGTGACGTTGATGGTCAGATTGGGGGATACAATTTTCAATGGGCCTGGGCCAGTGGTTATGTGGCTGGCAATTGGGTTGGGCGCCAGGTAATTAGGGATTAGGATCGACATCCAAGAACCGTCATGTTCGAGGGCCGTTGTTTCCGGTTTCTCTTCTCCAAGGTCTGTTGAATTTTTCGTCATATACCATGCACTCTCAAGGGTTCGCTCTTCGATGATCCCGTTCGAAGTGACGCTATATTCCTACCCCGCTTTAACCCTTTTCTATCTATGATGAAAAATTGGCGCTTGGATGACAGTCTTTGTATCGGGTATCCGAAGCGCCATTGAATGCGTCACTTTATTTTTTTGCCTCTTGAGGTTTCTCTGCTTTTGGAGGCTCTTTGGGTTTATCCGGTTCTACTGGTTTCTCGCCTGTTTGGGTCACTTTGTCCTTTTGCTCTGCATTGGGCTTAGCGGTAGATTTTTGGGCATCCTTCTTCTCTTCTTTGCCTGCTTGTTTGACTTCTGTGGGTTTTTGAGGTGGCAAGCTTGATGCAGTTGTAGTCTCGGTGCCCGTTTTGGCATCCTCTTTCTTCGCCGGTGTTGCCGGACGCTCCGCATCTTTCTTGCCAACAGGCGTTTTTGCGACCTCTTTGGCTGTGGAAGTTGTCTCCGCCTTTTTTGTCTCAGGGACATCTACTGCTTCTTTGGCTGTCGGAGCCGGCGTTGGAGCTGCAGTGGTCTTCTTCTGGCTCAGGACTTCTTTGACCTTAGCAATCAGATGATCAGGCGCGAATGGCTTGAGAATATAAGCAGTTGCACCGGCCGAGAGCCCTGTGTTTATTTCGCTTTCTTGCCCCTTCGCCGAGAGAAATATGACGGGGATTTCTTTTGTCGTCGGATTGGCTTTCAATGCGGCGCAAGCTTCGTAGCCGGTCATCTTGGGCATGCGTACATCTAACATGATGAGATCTGGTTTTTCCGAGGGAGCCAGATCAACAGCCTCTGCTCCGTTTGTTCCTGCCACGACCTCATACCCGCCCAGTTGAAGCGTGATTACAATTAAGTCTCTGATGTCGCGTTCATCTTCTGCAATGAGTATCTTTGCCATATGAGTACATATTCCTAAAAATAGTAAGCGCAATTAAACAAGAACACAGAGCCTCCATGAGAAAGCTCTGTCTCTAATGTCATATCATTGTATCCTTGATGGAGGATACTGTGCCACACAATGCCTGGTTGAGTAACAAACGTGTTAAGATTGTTCCGGGCTTGCTCTTGCAATCAGAACTGATTGTCGAGTCCTCATGTCTTCAGCACGGTGGAATAGGGTAAAACCAAATCGGTTCTAACCCAGGTTAGCCTGTTCCAATTTGCAGGGTAGCCATATCTGGAACGTTGTGCCGACGCCCTGTTTGCTCTCGAACGAGATTCGCCCACCGTGCATATTGATCAATCGCAGGACGATGGCCAACCCCAACCCGGTTCCGGCAGTACGCATAACCATCGGATCCTCGCCTCGGAAGAACCGGTCAAAGACATGCGGCTGATCCTCTTCAGGGATTCCGATACCCGTATCAATGATATCAATTTGGATGCCCGTCTCATCTGGTGTGGCCCGTATTGTAACAGTGCCATCATCTGGTGTGTATTGGTAAGCGTTGGCTAATACGTTGCTGACGATCTGAGTGATGCGGTCGTAGTCTCCTTCGATCTTGGGCATGTCGGCCGGAATCTCTGTCGTGATCCGGAGGGCACGATCTTCGTTGCCTCTGCGTCCTTCGATGGCAGCAACAACGTCTTTAACGATCTCGCCCAGGTCGATAGGCCGGACGTCCAGATCAATGCCGCCTTGTTCGATGCGGGAAATGTCGAGCAGATCGTTAACCAGCAGGCTAAGGCGATCGGCATTGTTCTTGACAATCTCCAAAAACCGGCGCTGTTCCGATGTGATCTCGCCGGCTGCGCCCAACAGCAGCAGGTCGGCATATCCCTTGATGCTGGTCATCGGGGTACGCAACTCGTGGGAGACCGTGGCAACGAACTCGCTCTTGATGCGATCGGCCGCGACCTCACGGCTGATATCGCGAAAGACCGAGACCATCCCGATGAACTCTTCTCCATGGACAGCTGGAGACACATGGACCGAGACGACTTTATTACCAAATTCGATCTGCTCAGTGAATAGGGCCCCCTGGTAATTGGAGGGATGGGCGCTCCACTCACGCAGGGCGCCGGCCCACGTCTCGGCGCTGGCTCCGTAGAGGCCGGTCAGGTCGGTCGACGGACGCCCCAGGACATCTTCACGGCTCAGGTCGAGGACGCGCTCGGCGGCAGCGTTGAACAAGATGATCTCGCCTGCCTGGTCAGATACCATAACGCCGTCAGCGATGGATTCAAGGATGGCCTGAGATTTAGCCGCCTCGGTTTGTTGGCTGCGCAGCATCAGGCCCAGACGCTCAGCCTGATCGCGGATCAAACGATACAGCTCAGCGTTGTTGATCGAGGCGGCGACCTGGTTAGCGGCTGCCTCGACCAGACGCAGGTGGCCTTCGTGGAAAGCATCCTCGACATCGCTGGCAAAGAAGATGCAGCCCAGTACCTCTTCATTAGCAATCAATGGCGCTCCAAGCAAGGACCGGCGATCCTCGGTGCCGGGAACTTTGGCCCAGCGTGGGTCGAGCTGAACATTGTCCACCACGATCGACTTGCGGTTATCCATGACCCAGCCGGCCATCCCTTCATGCCGCGACAGTTGAATTTGCCGTCCACCGGGGGGCAGGATCTCATTTTTGCTCATCGAGGCGCGGAAGATTAACCGGTCAGACTGTGGGTCGATCAGGAATAACGAGCCATGGTAGCCGCTGACGGCCTCGCCGACCATTTGCAGGGCACGATTGAGCACCAAATCAAGATCGAGGCTGGCCGTAAGCTCCACCGCTATCTTGTACAGGATGTCGATACGGTCGCGCTCTTCACGCAGTTCTTGTGTACGATCCTCAACGCGCTTCTCCAGCTCGGTTGAAAGCTCGACCATCTGAGCATACAACCGGGCGTTACTGATAGCGGTTGCTACCTGGCCGGCGAAAGTTTGCAGCAGTTGCAAGTCATTCTCGTCGAGTTGGTTGTCAGAGCCTGACTGCACATCCAGTATGCCAAGTACTTTTTGATCGGAGATAATAGGCACCGCAATCTCGCTGGAAACCAGGGTATCTCCAGATGCATAATCTGAGTCGCGTGTGACATCCGGCACAAACTGAGCATCACCACTGGATGCTGCCCGTCCGATGATTCCCTTACTGAGAGGCACCTGTTGGAAGTCGATGATTTCGTCCGGGCTGTAACCATGCTGTGCCTGCATATGCAATTCGTGCTCCTCGATCATGTACAGGCCGATCAAGGGGTATTTGAAGGCATCAGCAAGCTCGTTAACCACCCGCTCGAAGATCTCTTGTAGATCGAGCGCGGAATTGACCACGCGAGACACTTCTTGCAGGGTGGTTGTCTCTGAGAGACGCTGCTCTAGTTCACTGTACAGCCGCGCATTTTCCATCGAGACGGCTACCTGGGCCGCAATAGGCTGGAGCACGCGCAGATCGGCCTCGTGGAAGACACTTTCGTTTTCATAATCTTCGACGGCCAGCACACCCATGACTTTCTCGCCGCTGATCAAGGGCACAGCCAGGAATGTTTTCAAATTGGTCTCGGTATGTTGCACGCCCAGTTCCTTGACCCTGGCTTCCAGGTTCCGACCAATGAGAAGCGGCCAGCATGTTTCAATAACATGGCTGTACAGATCGCCTCCAAAGGAAATTGGTTCAAGGTGAATGCGCAGCCCATTACGAATAGCTAGAGGGAATTCCAGTTGGCCGGTCAATGCATTGCGCCGGGCCATTGTCATCGAACGGGTGTCAAACAAATCACCGATGCGCTCTTGGAGCATCTCATAAAGATCCTCGGTGGAGATGGTCTGGGTGAGGGCACGGCTGAGTTCATTGATAGTGGCCAGCTCGTTCAGACGTTTCTGAGTCTCGTCCAGCAGGCGAGCATTTTCCATCGCTGTTGCAACAGATGCTGCCAGTGCTCTCGCCAGCCGGATATCCCGTTGGTTGAAGCGATATTCTTTGACGGTTGTCCACACTTCGGTCAGGCCGATAGTCTGGTCACGCGCGATCAAAGGCAACAGCATGACTGATGTCATGTTATGGCGACGCAGCCAATCACTTTCGATTTGTGACAGTTCGGGGTCGGATACATTGAGCGTGGTTATGCTGCGCTCTGTGATCACCGTAGCGGTGGCCGGGTACTGTTTCAGACCGTAGCGATTGTCTTCCTGCAAGGGGAGGACACCATCCTCTTTGTGCAGACTGATAATAGTCGAGAGAACATCTTCAGCATCATCGAGGAGTGAGATAGTGCACCCATCGACAGGCAATGCTCGTAAGAAGTACCCTGCTGCGTTGTTCACAACCTTGTCGAGATCAAGCGAGGAAGCAGCAATACGTCCCGCTTCAAATAAGATGCTCAACTCGTGTTGGCGGGCCACTGTCTCTTGGAATAACTGGGCATTTTGCACCGAGACCGCAGCCTGGTTGGTGATTGTTTGAGCCAGCTCAAGTTGTTCCGGTCCAAAGGTTGTTGGTTTCTCAGTTGCCTCGATGACAAACAGACCAATGGTGGCATTGCCAACCACCAGCGGGATCATCAGCACTGATTTGACCCTGCGGGCCGTCATCACGCGGGCTATGGTCGACATACGCGGGTCGCCCACTGCATCTTCGGCAACGAGCAACTCTTTGTTCTCCTGGAGATAGGTAATAGCTGGGTTATCTTCCAGCGAGAAGCTCAAATCGGTGACCGATCCATCCGGATTGGATGGGCTTTGGATATTAAGCCGCGCGACTGCGTGATCCATCTCAAACATGAAGACGCTGACCTGGGGGACATCGAGCGCCCTGGCCAGTTCGTCAGCGGTAGTTTGCAGGATGCCGCTCTGGTCGAGTGAACGGCCAATCGTCGATGAAATCCGGTTGAGGAGCGCCAGACGCTTGTTACGGCTATCGAGTTCCGCTGCGTGTTCCGTAGCCTCTTCGAACAAACGCGCATTTTCCAGCGCGACTGCCACCTGATTGGCAAAGGATGCTGCTACTTGAGCATCGGCAGGGGCATAGGCAAACGCTGCCCCTTTCTCAAACACCATCAGACCGGTGACGCTGCCACCGCTGATGAGCGGGGCTCCCAACCAGCTTCGAGTGGTACGTCTTTTGATGGTTGATGTCTGATCTGCCTGTGTATCGTCGATGACAACCGGCAGGCGATCCTCGATAACCTGGCTGAAGCGCGGATCGTCCTCAATGGCGATCTCTGTCTTGGCCAGCTCGATATTTCTGTAACCATGGGAAGCAACGAGACGGAGCTTGTTGTCATCATCGGTACGCAGCCAGAGTGCGATCTTGTCATGCGCGATCACCTCTTTTGCTTCCTGGAAAGCGCTATCGAGAACGTCATCGGTCGTCAGCGCAGCGGTGATACGTCGTGAGACCTCGCTCAGGGCGGCCAGCTGCTGACCACGCCGGGCAATATCGGCTTCCAGCCGTGCGCGCTGGGTCACATCTTCGATCAGAACAACGGCTCCGTTGACCGCGGTTCTCTCATCAAAACGCGGATAAGCGAAGATGTTCACCTTGCGAAACTCATCTTCTCCAGGCATCTGCACTTCCAGACGTTCAGCCGGTTTTCCCTCCTGTACCAGATCCATCAGATTATCGAGCAGGCCCGTCTCGCGCAATGCTGGAGCGGCATCGTGAAGCGTTCGCCCAACTGCCTCATCTGTCCATTTGTAATGTTCTCGCAAGAAAGCATTGAATGTTTCTATCTTACCCCGTTCATCCAATACGATGATGCCTTGTTGGATAGAATGAACGACGGCTTCATTGTAGCTTTGTAGTTCCAGCGTCTCCTGGTAGAGGCGTGTGTTTTCCAACGCGGATGAAGCTTGCTGGACAAAGAGTTCCAGTGGACGCAAACTGGCTTCGGTTGGTCGTAAGCCATCCTCAGGGTCGCGCAAATTGATCATGCCGACGATCTGGCTGCCTGCGTACATCGGCAGGTAAAGCTGATCCTTAGGATCCCATCGATTTGAATTCCCTTGAGAATGCCCGTCGCCCGATGCAACTTCTTCGACGTTCTTGATCACCCAGGGATGATCATGAGCCAGGAAATAGGATGAGCCAATCCGCATGGAGATAAACTGGGGGTCGTCTAACCGGCGTCGCCAGACCTTGCCCGGCAGTAGCCGCTTTCGAAATAGGGTTTCCTCTTCTTCATCGTAGCCCGCTGAGACCAGTTGGGTGACATCCATGTTCTCGTCGAGAAGCATGACGGCAACTCGGGCCCATCCGACCGACCGGACGCCTCGCGCGATGACTGACAGACGGTCTTCCATCCGGGTAGCTTGTTGCAGCGCTGTGGTGATCAAGTGAAGCTGCTGTAGGCGATCGCGTTCAGCGGAAGCCGTGGCAGCTTCTGCCTGGACAGCCTGGTACAGGCGGGCATTCTCATACTCGACCTCGATCTGGCTGGCAAGCAGGTTGAATAGATCTCGATCATCATCACTAAAGCTGATCCCATGCTGGATGCTGCCAACCATCATCGCGCCCGCGCGTGAAGTATCCATGCGAAGAGGCAGCGTCAGGATTGCCTGTGCACCAATTGCTTTCGTGAACTTGGCAACCGGCCCTCGCTCAGCACTGTCTGCGCTGAAGAATACAGCCAGGTTGGTTTCGTGAGCTTCGGAGAGAGGATCTGTTCCATCCAGCAGTGGAGTGAGATCGAGATCGCGGGGCAGGCGGCCCTCGGCGGCGATGACGCTCAGGTGTTCATCGTCTTGGCCGGCGTTTAAGGCAATCACACATTGGTCGATCTGCATTTCCCCTATCACAGCAGCCGTGATATCTCGGAGGACGACTTCCGGCCCACGGGTACTGTCGATGCTTTCCATTACGCGGTGCAGCGCCAGCAGTCGTTGAGCACGCTGTTCGAGCAGTTCGTTGGCATGTGAAAGCTCAGCGTCCTTGCGGATCATTTCCTGTGAGAGCTTATCAAGCTCGGTGTAGCTTTTGCTCAAGTTTGCCAGGCTCTGGCTGAGTTCCTCGGCGCGCTCTTCCGCCGATTGGTATAGGCGGCTGTTTTCCAGCACAATGGCTGCCTGGTTGCAAAAGATTTCCAATAGCTCGACGGTGTTTCGGGTGGGAATCATGCCGTCGCGTGGCTGGTCGACGCTGACGACACCGATCACTTCACCACTGGTGGAGCGTAATGGAACCAAAAGCAAATCGCCCGGCTGCCAGCTTCCTGGTTTGTCACTCCCATAGGTCTTGACGTAACGCGGGATACCCAACGTCTCGATCAGATTGGAGCTCTTTTCATGAATCACCAGATACGAGCTGCTCATACGATACTCATCATCCATATGGCGCTCGATCTTATCCCAGGGAACGGCTTTCTTGCTGAGCTTGGAAAATGTATCGTCAAGGATTCCAACTTGAGCAACATGTTGCAAGGTCTCGCGGCTGGGATCGAGCATGCTCATCAGCACCACACCAAAGCCTACTGTGTCGCTGATGGCCCGTGCGACAGAAACCAGATTCTCGTCCATGGATTGATCGCTGCGGAACATACGACCCAACTCAAAGAGCTGTGTAAGCTGCTCTGCGCGGCGACGAAGTAGGTCTGATCGCTCTACTTGTTCGGCATGGCGGGTGGCATTGGTGACCGCAATAGTAGCCTGTGAGCACAGGGCCTGGATATATTCGGCGGCGCTGGAGCCCAATCCGCGTATCCGATCACTGAAAAGCGATATCACTCCGACAGACTTGCCCTCGAAATAGATGGGAGCAATCAGGGCTGAGCGTGCTTCCGGGATAGGGCTGGGGTAGTGCGCGACACGCTCAAAATCGTCGATGGTCAATGTCTCGCCGCTTCGAGCAGCAGCCTGGGCTAGAAGACGAGCGTGCTCATTCAATTCGGGGCCAAAGTGCATCAGCGGCCTGATTTCAGTACGGCTCTCGTTCCAATCGAACATGGTCAGGCCGCCCCAGACTGCTCCCTCAGCGCGTTGGGCCTCGACCGCGATGACCTCCAGGATGCGCTCAAGCTCAAGTGTCGCATTCAACTCATGGCTAATGCGCGAAACGGAACGCAGCTCGGCCGCGCGCTTGCGTAGTGTGGCATCAGTATCCTGGTATAGGCGTGCGTTTTCGATCAGGGCAGCAGCCTGTCCGGCGAAAATAGTTGCCAGACGCTTATCGCTGTCGTCGAACCCGCTCTCATCATTTTTGTTGGATACCTGCAACATACCAAAGCGGCGCCCGGCGACACTCAGCGGGGCAAGCAGAAGTGTACGCAGGCCAGCATCACGGAACACATCGCGAATGCCCAAACTCTCGATGGCCGGATCACCTGACACATCGTTGATGACAAATAATTCATGTTCTCGCCAGATCTCGCGAGCCAGCCCACGCTTGCCAACATTGATACTATAATTACTGATAATATCATCTGCCGCGCCAAAGAATGGCGGGCGGGCTGCCAATCTCTCCTGCTCAGGGTCGTAAAGTAGAACGCCACAGATATCGACGCGCATCAGTTCCGCGATACGTCGGGTAAGCTGGGCATATAGTTCTTCCAGATTGTTGAACGAACTCATGGCCTGGACGATCTGCTGGAGGCCCTGAAGCTCAGCGACACGGCTTTGCTCCTCAGTATAGAGCCGAGCGCTACCCACGACGATGGCTGCCTGGTCGGCGTAAATCTGCAAAAGACGAATATCCTCCATGCTGAAGGGGGTTCCATCTTCTTTGTTGGAGACCTGGAGTATCCCAATCCGCTCGTCGCCCAGCGCCATAATAGCCATGGCCGTTGTCTTCGCGCCTGTCAACTCGGCCAGTTCCAACAGATCGAGTTCTTCAGCCAGTCGGTCGTTGAGGATATCGTTGCTGAACCAGAAAGAGACCTCTTCCCACAGGCCACGCACCTGACTCCCCTTTTCCAGAGGAATAATGTAGCGTCCTGTCAGGGAGTCGAGCATACCATGGTGAGGTTTTTGAGCAACCAACCGTTCGTGTTCGCGATCGTAGAGCAGAGCACCGGCCATCTCGGTTTTCATCAGATCGGCCACACGCTGGCTGAGCTGGGCAAACAACTGTTCAGGGTCTTGCAAGCTGCTAATAGCCTGAGCGATCTTTTGGAGTCCGGAAAGCTCAGCCACGCGATCTGCCTGGCTGCTGTACCGGCGGGCATTCTCGATAGCGACTGCAGCTTGTTCCGCGATGAGAGTCATGAGAGCCAGGTCGTCTTGCCCGAATGTGTTAGGATCCAGGTTCATGACTTCCAATGTGCCAATGAAGCGATTATGTACGCGGAGCGGCACACCAATATAGCTGTGAATGCTCGGATCGATTGGACGCAGGTTGATGAGGTGAGACTCGGGTGCCTCGGTGTTCAGAACCAGTAAAGATTGGCGTCTGCGAGCAATCCAGTTAGCGTAACCTGGATCGTCAGGGCCAAAAGATTCTGGCGCGTAACGGACAACGCCAGCGCGAGCTGCCACAATCAACGTCTCACGTTCCGGCTCCCACAAGCAAACCTGCGCGGCATCGTAGGGCAGCAAGTGCCGGACACCTTCCAAGGCAGCACTAAGTGTGGGCTCTAATTCCAGACTGGCATTTAGCGAGCGGGTGACCTCGCTCAAAACCTGCAACGCTTTACTGGATCCTCGCTCCTCCCGCTTCAAGGTAGGAAGAGGGGTCTGTTCGCGTAAGACGACGATGAACTGGGCAGTTTCACCAACCGCGACACGATGTGAGACGGCCTCAAAATCGCGGCCCCGGATGGCAAAAGATGCCTGTCCCTCGGCAGCGAAGAGTTCCAGGAAGGCTGTTGGGGGAGTGACGCGCTGCGCGAGCAGCCACAAATCGGCATCGCTGGTGTCCAGTTCGAACCACTGCCGCACCAGGTCATTGACAAAGATGACCCGGCCCCCAACAGTAGCAACGATCACGGCATCGTTGACCGATGCCAGATTGACAGGGATCAACGACTCTTCGCTGCCGAAGAGTTGTCTCCTACGGCGGCTGGCAAGACTCGCAGAAAGGAGCATCAGTACAATAAATACCAGTCCCAGGAGCACAAAGAAGATGCCAGTAGATATTTGCCCTTGCATACAAACCTACCCAATTAACTGAACTAATGCGCCCATCGTAGGAAACCGGGCGCTCTTGTGTTATCAAAGATGCTGCGCGCAGAATTCTTACTGGAGACATCACTATCATTTGCAAAAACAGAATCCCACAGGATTTCCCGAGAAAGAAGGATTCTGTTTTGTGCAAACTCTTATGTAGCTAGCCTTGCCGGTCAGAGAAGCTAATCCCTGACAACTGCGTAGATATTCTTTACCTTATAGCACTGTTTTCGGTGTATCGGTTTTTTGTGCCGGGTCCGGCTGTTGTGGTGTAGCAGGTGTCGAGCCCGTTGGCTGGACCGGCTCCGGTGGCTGCGCTGTATCTGGTGATGATGGGCTTGGCACTGGAGCAGGCGGCGGCGTTGCCGCAGTAGTTTGCACCGCTTTCTGGGTTGGAGCTGCTCCAGTCTGCTGCGCCAGGTTTGCTTGCTGCTGTGCTTTGCGCCGCGCTTCAGCGGCGGCCTCAGTGACCTCACGGATATCGGTAAATTCCCGATCTTTGGATGAGATCACACCAACGGCAATGGTCATCAGCCTGGCCATTTTCTCGCCACCATACCCATCATCTATTTTGATGCCACCCTGCTCGCGATCAATAAAGGAGTAATGGCTTTTGACCTCTTCGTTGAATCGTTTTTCCATCGCCTCCTTGATCTTTTCGATCTGGCCTGGCTTGCTGATGACTACAAAGTTGTCATTTCCGGCGTGGCCGATGAAATCTTCTGCGCCACCATGTTCATCGACGATCTCACTGATGAGCATGGCCGTGAATCGCAACACTTCGTCGCCGGACACAAAGCCATATTTATCGCGGAATGGTTCGAAGGCATTGAGCCGAATGTCACCGTATGCCCACTCGGATCGTCGTAGCATTTCCCGCAGTTGCTCTTCGATCAGGCGGCCACTGGGCAAACCGGAACGCGGATCGGTCAGCCCCATTCGCTCTGCTGAAGCGATGGCGTTCTGGATGCGCAACCGCAACTCCTCGATATCAAATGGCTTGGTGATGTAGTCGTCTGCGCCCAACTCCAGGCCTGCAATACGGTCGCTTCGATCGTCTTTCTGTGTCAGGAAGATGATCGGAATATGCTTGGTGCGCGTAGTGGTACGGAGTGTCTTGCAGATGGTATATCCATCCATATCCGGAAGATTGATGTCCAGGATGATCAATTGAGGAAGCTGCTGTTGGGTTGTTTTCAGTGCATCCTCCCCTCTCCGGGTCATCTCCATATCGTAGCCCTGGCCGGTGAAGTAGATTTTGAGCATATTGGAGATATCGTTGTCGTCTTCGCAAACCAGGATTCTGCCTTTAGACATTGCGTGTTTTGCCTCCCTGAGTAGGGTTGCGTCGTAATGATTGGTGCATGATGTATAAGAATTCCCTGCTTTGTGCGATTTCTCTACATTATAGATGAAAAATAGTTTATGCGCTGATAGGCACTCTTGGCAAATCGGAGGATTCGAAAGGGTAAATATCCGTTTGTTTACGAGAATTGATATAGTTTGTTACATACTGGAACATACATGGTTATTATGCTACCGTCGTAACCTATCAAAGGCAAATGCAGATCAGTACGCTGATACCGGAATGACATTGTCACCAAATGATGTGCTTGAGGGGTTGAGAAAAGCGCCACCTTCGGTAAAATCGGATGCTTTAGCCAAGTCATCCGCGCAAAAGATGAGTGTAATAGAAAGAGAGTCAAAAGCCCAAAGGGACAGATGACATTCTCACGAAAGCGGTTTGGCTACCGTCAATGATCGGGCTATTGCTCGTCATTGCCGGCGCCATGTTTATCGGTTGGCATCGATAGCAAAAACATCCGGAGGAGATGCGCTCTCACCCTGGGAGTATCGAACACGGATAGACTGATCGTCCGGTAGGGATGTGGTATCAAAGTAATAGACCAGCCACCCATCGATCTCGACCCGACGGTAAGGCCGCAAGACTTTCTGCGTACCGGCGGTGCTTTTGCGGGCAACATCGACAATCCGCGTACCCGGCGTAAAGGCAATTGCCACAATAACCTGTCGATAATCTGTTTGCTTAGGCGCATTCATGGACAAAGTATAAACGCCACTACCCTCCGGATCGGCGATAATATAACCCGGGTGGGCAATCAACACCTCGATCCCATAGACCTCTGATCCGGGGTCCCGCGTGATCCAATGCTGCTCGTAAACCTGTTCGCTGCCCCGGCCGGTCCCCGGCAGAATCTCCGAATTGGCGCTCAGGGCTCCATATGTCTTGGTGCTGAGAATATCCTGGGCTTTGTTGACCAACGGACTGGTGACGGTAAAGACCTCGCCGGTCGGAGTATCCATGCCGCCAACCGGAAAAAACAGAGTGGCGAACCGCAATGTGCCGTCAGTGTTGGCGATCCAAATATCCGTGTTGCGTGGCACAATGTCCCCTGCACGACCTCTCCCCCCACCCTGCAAAGTCAGCGCCAGGTCCGGCAGTTGGGGATAGGTTAACACGATTACTATTGCCAACACAGCAATGATGACAACAGTGACCAGAATCGAGATCACCACCCGCTGCCGTCCGGCAGCGAGATCTCGCTTCTGTCGCCTTTTGATTATTTCTTTAGACATATAGAAATCCACTAACGTTGGGAATTGGTCAAGGAATGCCCATCAGGCTTCCTTGATCGGCATTGTAGAGAGCCATCCACTCCTCGATAGAGAGTGCCTCAGCGCGGCGACCAGGGTCCAGCCCGGCTTGCCCTATCCAGTGTACCACAGCATCCGGTGAAAGATGTAACCCGGCAGACAGGCTGTTCTTGAGTTGTTTGCGTGGCTGGCTAAAGCCGGCCCGCACAATCCGGAAGAAATGTTTTTGATTCTCTTGCGAAAGCGGCGGCCCGTCGAGATGAGGGACAATCCGCACCAATGCTGAATCGACACTGGGGCGAGGATAGAAGACGCCCGGTTTGAGCCGGGCCATGATCTGCGGCTGCCCATAAAATTGCACGCCGACCGCCAACAAACTCATCTTGCCGGGAGCAGCACACAATCGCTCGGCAACTTCATATTGCACCGTAAACACCATCGACTGAGGTGGGCTAGAACCCTCCAATAGGAGGCGGATAATGGCCGAGGTGATGTAATACGGCAAGTTGGCAACCAGCTTGTAACAGCCCCTATCTTCAGCCATCAACGTATCGACATCAGTCTGTAAGATGTCCGCCTGGACAATCTCGACATGTGCCTGCTTACCGAATGTCTGCTCCAGCACATCGATGAAGCGCCCATCGATCTCCAATGCGATAACGCGCCGTGCCCGCGCTGCCAGATATCCGGTCAACGCCCCCAACCCGGCACCGACCTCCAGGACCGCGTCCTGAGGGCCAATATCAGCAGCATCGACCATCTGAGCCAGCACATTCTCTTCGACCATGAAATTCTGGCCGAGGCTTTTCTTGGGGGTGAGCCCTCGTTGGGCAAGGTTAATCTGGTGTGTCATGATGCCAAGTGTAACATATGCTTGAATTGATGCCTCAAAACCCTGGCTAGAATCTGAATTCCTCGGGGAACACCCAGATCATTTCATCCGGGAGAGGTAGAGGTAGCAGCAAATATACATCGACCCAGGTATTCCACAGCGTCAATTCGTCATCGGTATATCCCAGATCGATGCGCATTCCCTTCACCGCGCCGCCCACATCGAGCGCGCGTCCTAACCCGTACCCCGGCACATATAAGTGTGTACCCAGTGGAATAATTCGAGGATCTGTGGCAACCACGCCGCGCGTAACCGGTGCTCCTGTACCAGATAGGCCAAAACGCGCATCACCAGGCTTTTTATCGCCGGCAGTTGATGGGCTATAGGAGGTTGCCAACACATGCAGCTTGCGCCAATATTTGAGGTCACCTCGCTCGGTTCTAACCTCGCTGATCACGAGTTGCGTGCCATAGGCTACAACGCGAGCCTGAGGCAGTTTATCTGTCCACTCACCCGTCACGACACGGCTCACCTCAATCCCATCTTCGTACCTGATTTGAACCTGCCGTGCAAGCACGCCATCCACGCCCGGCTGGGCCTCGCGCAGTTGATCCAACTCCAGGTCAGGGTCGGGGACAGTTGTCGTTTGAAATGGCAAGGGTATCTTCTCGATCAACGTTTCCTCCCGCACACGCACCAGCCGGATCTGCCCATCATCCGGAAGCGGCGCGTCGATATCGGGAAGCACGTAATCTCTACCAGTCAATGCCAGGTCGAGATCGCGCAGCAGCGATCCAACCGTCGGCTGAAAGCTGCGAACAATCCGCCAATGAGCATCGGCTAACACCGTCACGGGCGCAGCCCGCTCGATGCTAATTTCCAGACCCTCCGCCGGGATGCTCGATCCGGTCGACGGGGAGATACGATCGGCTTCGTATAGAGCATAACCGGCCATCAAGAGCGCCTCGCCAACGGTGTTGGCCGACGTCTGAAAGCTGACTCGGCTGCCCCCTTCACTGACGATCACCGTTCGCGCTCGTATGATACTGATCTCACGGGGCAGCACAGGGACATCCGCCAGCGCCGGATTGACCTGGATTTCAACAGACGTGGGCCGCGCCGCCCGATCGATGTGGATGGCATCGCTCTCTTCCAACACAATCCCCACTTCGGCGGCAATGGCTTCCGGCTGGATGGAGCGCGTCTTGGCGATGAACACCTGTCCGTCAGCATGGATGATCACCGGGCGCAGGAAACCTACGGTGATGACCATCCCTGGTTGGAGCGGCGTCTCGGCCGGTGGAGCGAGGTAAACAGTATCATCGACGGGAGCACCGGCAGCCACGGCCGCGCCGGCCACTGTGCGTCGATGGGTGCGGAGCGCAACCGGCTTCCCGTTGACAACCACCGTCACGGGAAGCGCCGTGGCCCTCCAAAGCCATAATCCAACAGCCAGTATTGCCAGCCCACCAGCAATCACCACCATCACTTTGTTCGGGCGGCGAACCTTCTTCTGGCGCGGTCGCCAGATCGAAAGTGGCTGTTCGCCTGGCAGGGGGAGGCGTTGGTTGGTCACGCTGCCTCCTTATTGTCTGTATGATGATTCACAAAGGGATAATTCGAACCTGTAAGCAAGACAATTTGCGGACGGATGCTTACAGAAAGGTTTGCCGGACAAAGCAAAGGTGCAGTGGAGAGGACCAGGTTAGCCCGCGGCACCCAGACAACTCGCCTTATGGCTGCTTCCTCTCGGACCTGACCAGGTTCGACGGCATCTGCCGCGCAGGGCCCGGCCCTCTCCACTGCACCTTTGAGACAAGATACTATTCTTGCTTCAGCACCAAATACTAACGGGTTGATGGGAAATTGTCAACGGAGTGCGTTAGCCCAAAGTAGTGATGTCCCCTCCAAGAGAAGCTCTCAACGTTTGCGCAATATTTGAGACACATCTCTTTGATGTTGATCAACGGCAACGCGGACGTTGTTATGCCACGGATCGACGCGTTTCAAAGTCACAGGAGATGCTTTGGTGCCTGACCATTGGAGTTATACTGTGAGCGAATGAGCAGAAAACCTCCCGGAGATTTGAACCCTCCGGGAGGTTGGCATTAGGTGTAACGACATGCCGGGGTGATGCTCACCCCCCGCTCACCGATATCACCTGCGGCTCCTGCACGCCGGTCACCTCCGGGTTGTAGTAGTCGTAGATGCTCGATGCCGGTGCCTTGGCGATGATCGGGAACCTGGCCAGCAGCCGGTAGCTGAAGCGCAGCGGGTGGCCGTCGCTCAGGTTGCCGATGTAAATCAGGATCTGCCGCCCGGTCAGCTCGTAGCGCTTGACGATGGGGTCGGGGTAGTCTTCAGGCATCTGGCTGTACTGGGCAACCAGCGCGTTGAGGTCCTCAGCGACCACCGAGAAGCCTGGCGGGACGCCCAGGTCGATGAGAGCCCACTCGGCGCGGCCTCCGGGTTCGCTCATCTTCACTTCCACATTCACCGTCACCGTATCATCGACCTTCAGATCAGTGCGGTCGTAGGTGACGTCGATGCCAACCAGCTCCGGCCCGGTCTCGGCCTGCGCGACCTCGGACCAGGGCAGGTAGTAACTGCCGGAGACCTGGTACATCAGCTGGCCCTTGCCCTGCATGTCGATGGTGATACTGTTGCCCGCGCCGGGCTGCACATCGTCGAAGACCACCATCTGCACCACGTCGAAGTTCTCCGGCGTGACCTGGATGGCGTGCGCCTGCCCCCCGTTAAGCGAGACGTTCACCGTGGCATTGACATCCTCGCCGCCGACCCGCACCGATTCGAGCATGGCCTTGAGCGTGAGGATGGTCGCCTGGGTGCTGTGCCACGTCCCGAAGCTGTCTTTCTCGCGTACCAGGTAGAGCAGGCCGCCGTTAGCCACATCGGCGTGACTGTCGGCGCGCAGCAGGGCGTAGGTCGCCAGGGCGGTGGTCTCGATGCTGCCGGTCTGCCCTTCGCTGCCCATGAAGGTCGCCACCTTGCTCTCCCAGAACCTGGCATCGCCATCGGCCTGGGCCATCCCGGCCAGCGTATCGAGCGTCTGTTTGGTGGCCGAGCCTTTGGGGTCGCCAGCCACCAACGCATTAGCCACCAGCGCCCCCACATAAGGGTCATCGACCTGACCGTAGTTCTGCCTGACGTAGTCCAGCCCGGCCTTCACACCGCCGTCATCGCCATAACCGGCTACGACCAGGCTCCAGACGATGTAGGCAGTCGTCGGCAGGCGGTCGTTTTGCAGGCTCGACCAGGTGCTCTCGTGCACCAGGCCCTGATCGTTCTTCCACGAGCCGTCGCTCTCCTGCTGACCCATCAGCCACTCGGCGGCGCGTGAGATGATCGCCTGGTCGACATCGTGGACGCGGCTCATGTCGGAGAACTCCTGCAAGCCGTAGGCCGTCAACATGCGGTCGGCAGGCGCATCGCCAAACAGCGAGAAGCCGCCGCCGTCGACCTCGAAGGTTGTCAGCCGCTGGTAGCCCAGGTTGATGTACTCTTCGGCCTTCATCTGCGACTCAGGCGAGGCCTGGTTAGTCGTCTTGAGGTAATCGAGCACCAGGACATTCGGGTAGGTAGCCGATGTAGTCTGCTCGAAGCAGCCATAAGGCATCCGCAAGATGCTGTCCAGCCCTTCGACGATCTGGCTCATCACGCCGGGGTATATCTTGACGACCAGCTTGGTGGTGCCCGGCACGGCGCTCTGCGGAATGTCGATGGGCTGGTCGACGTTCTGGGCCAGCCGGTCGCTCATGCTGAAGTCGATGCGCTTGCCGTCCGGGTAGACGGTTACTTCTTTGCGAATGGCATCCGACATCCTGCTGCCGTAGGCCGTGACGGTGATCGGGTGCGGGCCGAAGCCGGTGGCCTTGATGCGGAAGTAAACGACCTGGATATCGTTGGCGCCGATGGTGATGGTCTGCTCAGCCTCGCCGGACAGGGTAAACCAATCTCCCGGCTCCAGTACCAGGCGGACATCCTGGGGCTCGGTCATATAGTTGAAAACACCCACCGGCACAGAGACTTCATCGTTCTGCGTCAGCGCCAGCGGCAGGTCGAGATCGATAAAGAAATCCTGGAAGGCTCTGAGGCCGGTAGTGGTGGCGCCCAGCCGCCCATCCTGGCTGGAGGCCAGCGCGCTTAAGCGCCAGGTGGTGATGCTGTCGGCCACCGGGATTTCAAGTGTGACGTTGCCCTGCGCATCGGTCACAGCTTCGGGGTTCCAGTACATGGTCTCGGGGAAGTACTGGCGCAGGCGAGGCGGCTCGGCGGCCTGACCGGAGCCAGAAGACTGTCCATGGGCTGCCGGGGCTTCCTCTGCTGCCATCTCCGTCGGTGCTGCCGCCAGTTGCGCGTCGACCATTCCGGGCATGGGCATCGCCACCTCTCCCTTCAGCATCATCTCATCCTCAACCATGACGCCTCCAGCCAGCCCTGGCGAGCTCATGCCGCCGCTTTCAGCCAGGGCAACGACCAGCACCCCGCCGAGGCACACCAGCGGCGCAGCGACCAAGGCGGCCACAAGAGCGGCAAATATTCGCTTCTCTTGTCCGAAGGACGCCGCCCGCGTGGCAAAGGCCATAGGCATGAACAGAAGGCCAATCACCGCCAGGATAACCAAGAAGGTGGGTGGCGAGTCATTGGCATACTCAGCCGCGACGATGAGCAGCCAGACAGCGCCTGCATAGAGCAGCATAGCCAGGCAGGCAATCCCCAGCATCCCATCGCGACGCACCAGCGCAACAATGCCGGTGGCGATGAGCGCCAGCAAGGCCACACCAGGGATGATCAACAGCAGGTTCTCCATATCCCAATACCAGTAAGAATTGGCAAGCATCAGGAGGGCAAACACGGCGATGGTCAGAACGAGGGCAACCACTATCCCGACGGCAGCCCAGATCAGGCTCTTCTTGAGTGTCTGTTCACGCCTGACGTAGACGATACTGGCGATGAGAGCGGCCAAAGGCAAGACAAACAGGAAAGACATGGCAGCATTGCTCACCCCTCTGAAGAAGTCAGCTTGCTTCTCATACGCCTCGCTCATCTTGATGCTGCGCGAGTCGAGCTGCATCCCGGCGCCGCTTGTCGCACCGCCGGCCAATGTGGCTTGAGCGACCTTATCCTGGGTGTAGCGGATGGTCTGGTCCTGCGACGGCTGGGTGACCAGATCGGGGATGCTGAAGCCGTGCAGATCGTAGCGGGGGGTGAGCAGCTGCGCCTCGAGCAGGAAGTACAGCTTGGCGAAACCGGGGTCTTGCTCGGCCAGGGCGAAGACAGACTCATCGACCACCGCCACGCCCAGCGCCGACGGCACGCCTGCCCCATCGCTGCCTGCGACGTTGAAGGCTACATTGGCCGTATCGCCGGGTCGATACTCCGGCTTATCCGGGCTCACAGCAACCCGGAGATCGGTCGGCGCATCGACCACCACCAGCCGTGTATCACGGGTGATGGTTCCGCTGGTGAGAATCTTGTAAGCGTGAAGCTCAATGGTACCGTAGAGGTCGGGGGTGAGATCGACAGAGATCTTAGCCTGGTTATCAGCAATATCCACCGCGCGGGTGCTGACCGTCTGGCCCTCACGGACGATGTCCAGGTAGGCTGTGCCGCTCTGGGCCGTGGTCAGAATATCGAGCACCATGGTCTCGCCAACCTGATAGGTCGCCCGTTCGGGGCGCAAGAGGATGGTCTCTTCGAAGTATTCGCCTTCGGTGTATGTGCGGATCTCGCCATAGTGTCCGGCAGCATCCTGGGCGGTGATATAGAACTCAGCGTAAGAGTTTTGCGGCGTGAAGCGGAACTCGGCCAGACCGTAATCCCCGGTCGCGAGCTGGGCCGCCTGGACGCCATCGACCTGGACGGTCAGGTTGCTGGGAGCGGGAGTGCCGTCCGGATAGGAGCACAGGATGTAGACGATGTTCTCGACGCCGGGGCGCAGCATGCCGCTCTCCGGCACCGCATCGACGACGATAGCGTTCTGGGCCACCGGCAACGAGACCGATTTTTCCTCATTGTGATTGGTCTGGTCGGTGACGGTGGCTAACATGTAGAAGCGCCCGGCACCCCCTTCCAGATCAGTGCCTGCGATGTAAGTGGGCAGGTCGAAAGCGAAATCGAAGCCACCATTCGCATCGGTCTGGCCATCGATGTTGACCGCTACCTGGCGCTCGACGTCAAAGGTAAAGCCCTCGATCTTGACCTGGCTGTCCGCGACCGGCTTGCCGAAGAAGTAATCGGCCTGCAAGTGGCCGGTGACGTGCTCGCCCGGCAGATAGTAGTCCTTGTCGGTGGTCACTTTGACGTCGAACTTGGGCAGCACGTAGCGCTCGACCGTGACGGTCTTCTCGCTGCTGGTCGAGCCCATCGTTGCGGTGATTTTGTAAGGGCCGGTGTTGACCTCAGTGGCGAGTGTGAAGTCGACCGCGGCGACGCCGAAATCGGAGGTCTCGGCGGTATCGCGGAAGACGCGGTTACCTTTGCCGTCGGCGATCATGAACTCGATGGACTGTGTGGCCGCCGGCCTCAAGTCGAAGGTAGAAAGCGCCAGCGCGCGCAGGTGGATCACCTGGCCGGGCTGGTAGAGGGGCTTGTCGGTGATGAGCAGGATCTTGTAGTTGCGCTGGGTGTTGACGGTTTGCTCCAGCCGATCCTGCCCCAGCGACGAGCGGGTCTCGACGATCAGCTGAGCCGACTCCGGCGCGTCTTCCGGCACATGGAAGGCGATGTCGTTGGTGCCCTGGGCGTTGGTCTTGCCTTCGTAGAGCACCTCGGCACGCCCACCATCCTGCGGCTTCAAACTAACTTTGAGTGTAGCGCCCTCGATGGGGGTGTTCCGGCTGGCGTGGCGCACGACCACCCGCAAGGCCGCATCGCTGCCGGGAACGAGACTGTTGGAGCCAAACACCAGCGTCTGCTGATCGTCCAACCGTTCGGGCAGGTGGATGTTGTAATCGATAAGGAAGCCGAATACAACGCCAACCACGATCAAAAGCAAAACAACAGCACCGATAATCAACCGCTTGTTCATCGCTCTTCTCCTTTGAGGGGTAGTTCACAGTTTATAGTTCACAGTGAACAGTTTTCAGTCAAAAGCCACAAGCTCGCTTTCAATCTACCATAGGGACGCGAGAAAAGGAAAGAAGGTTCCGGCAGGTATTGGAGCCGCGACTCTTTTTGACGCCCTGCTACGTTATGCATGTTATGAAATCGAGATCATTCCAGTTTCAGGTAAAGCCAGGGCCACAGAATAAATTGGGTTCATACGGGACAGTCGGAAGACGGTCGGAAGACGGTCGGAGCCAACAAATGCCGTTAACCGAATGTGGTTTCGCGCTGCCAATAGATCGGCATATACTGGCATTGGTAGATGTGTTGAGGAAACTGGAAAGAGGCAATCAATGAGTAGTAACAAAATCCGACAAATCCTATGCGGTGCTATTTGCCTATTGATGGTTGGGTGCGCATCGACGCCTTCAGCAGACACTCCACCCACCGCCAATGGACCACCCAGCACAGGCACATCGTTTGCCTCAACAGCAGAGATCGCGACATTACGTGCGGCTGCGATTGCAACGATTGAAGCAAATTGGAACAGCACCGCCCAGATACCCTCTGATACACCAACTGTCACTCCCACTGCTTGGCTAGATGTGCCATTGTCAGAGAGTGGCCCCTGGCTGGTTCCGAGTATCACGGCTACCAGTATCTATGGGCGGTCAATGACGACGGTACTGGGTTGACAAAGCTGGTTGATGAGGCTGTAACTGCTTTTGACGTCAGACCGGGTAGCTCTGCACTTGGTGGAGCAGCCATTGCTTACATTGCCCGAAACATCGAGGAAGAGTATGACTACACACTCAAGCTGCTTTCCCTACCCGATGGTGGCGTGAGAACTGTAACACCCTTACTCGGAGAAACAAGCAAGTTAGAAGACCCCTTCAACCTACACGAGGCCATTACAGCCGATGGACTGAAATGGTCTCCTGGTGGAAGCTTGCTGGCATTCGTGGGCGCGCTGAATGGGAACTCTATCGATGTTTATACCTATGACTTCGTCGGCGGAGCCATCACTCGGCTATCTGATCAGCCCTCACATGCTTATTACCTGAACTGGTCACCTGATGGGCGTTACCTGGTTTACCAGGGGTTCAACTTCACTGGAATGATGGGGGCAGTATTTGCCGACATCTGGGCTGTAAAGGCCGATGGAACTGGCACAAGCCGATTGATCGCGGAAGCTGATATCAAGGATGATGTCTACTACAAGAGATGGATCAGCTCAGCAGAGATCGCGCTTGTGAACCAGCTTTACATGGACGAGGAAGAGAGTGGTGATACCCGCATAATAAACCTTGAGACAGGTAAGACTGCCATCATTCTGGTAGAACCCTTCTTTGATGTGGCCTTTGCAGCCGAGCATAATACGTGGTTGCTGACAGCGTCGTACACCCCTGAGCCCGAAGCTCCCTTGATTCTGTATCGGCAAGGGCAAAAACTGGAAATTCCCGGCCAGAGCATCTGGCATGTGCAGTGGCTCGATACCTCTGATGTATTCGTGGGGCAGTCCAATCAAGGAATATATACAATCACGGCAGACGGCCAAATCATGGAGCTTCCATTCGATCAGGGTTTTTACCTTTACGGTTTTCCCCATTCCCTGCTCGTTTCCCCTGATAAGCAAAGTTGGGCATGGTATGTGTTGTGCGGACAGGCTGGTGAATCCGATTTGTGGATTGGTAAGCCTCTGTCCAGGCCCTCTCCAATCCTATCAACAAGATCCAATCTATATGATAAGAACGGCAGCCAGATCAGGCTCGATACACTCCACGGCATTACCTGGTCACCCGACAGTCGACGACTGATATTGCTTACATTTCAAGGACTGCATACAGTCGAGTTGCCCGGTCTTGAGCTGGTACAGACTACAAACGTTAGGGACTCAAAAATAAATAAGTATTCCAAGTAGGGTATGATAGGGCCAAAAAGGAAGCTCCATGGAATTATCGGATTCGCTGA
>JAFGLD010000214.1 GCA_016928235.1 Anaerolineae bacterium
ACACAAGCGCCTCCGACTTCATCCCCGCTGCGCTGAAACTGCCGTTCATGGTCGGCAAGATCGGCATCATCTACGGCAAGAAGTAAGCAGGGGCCGTGGATGTCCCCAATAATGGCCGAAAGCGTGCCTGGGTAACAGCCCAAGCGTGCTGCTCGATCAGGGTGGCCCACGCCGCGCCGATGGCGGTCGGCAAGCCGGCAAAGGTGCGATCGGCCAGATCGCACAGGTTCCGATCGATGCGACGTTTGGAGTAGCCGAGCACTTGCACTGCCCCGACCGGGCCGATCTTGCCGATATATACTCCATCTCGATGGAAAACATGATTTCTCCTTTCAGTGATAGTAGACGTACAATGAAGGCGCAGGGTTGTGCATTCCCTGCGCCTTGTGATGTAGATACTCAATCAAGAGGTTTTCCGTATCTTTGGGATGGTTCATTAGAGTATGACAGCAGGCGAGATATTTGCGGGCTACGCCAATGCAAAAGAATGCACGTCTCCAGGCCGGCATTCGGAATGCTTTGTGGGAGTGCTCGGTGGACGAGTGGATTCCCGCCTGCGCGGGAATGACAGACTGGTCTGGGAATGACACTCCGTTTCTCAACATGCTCCCAAATACTCTCGTTCCATATCACACTACCTTGGTCAAAATCAGGAAGGTAGAAAGAACTATCAGACACATTGAAAATGCGAGCATCCGTGTGAGGCAAAACAATTAAAATGACGCCACACTTCTCGACGTCATTCCCGCGAAAGCGGGAATCCACTTACCGCACAGATGGTTCGGGAATGACACCATTGGCCAGGGTATTGATATCACAGACTCGTGAACCATCCCGAAGGTGCTGTTTTGCGCTCCCTAAAGCAAATTCTCAATAGGAGATGCCAGCATATTCTCACGTGAGAGGAGAGATGGGAAAGCGATGATTGGTCGACATCTGGGTAGCTACCGTATCGTTGAGCAGATTGGCATGGGCGGCATGGCAACCGTCTACAAGGCCTACGACCCCGGCATGGATCGCTACATAGCGATCAAGGTGCTACCGGAACATTACGCGCAGGATCCCACTTTTCTTGAACGTTTCCAGCGCGAAGCGAAGGCACTGGCAAAACTGGAACACATCCACATCCTGCCCATCTTCGCTTATGGTCAAGATGACGGTATTACCTACCTGGTGATGCGTTACATGCAGGCCGGAACGCTATCAGAGCGGATCAAGGCACAGGGCCCCTTTCTTCTTCACGAAGCCGGCCGGTTGCTCTCACAGATTGCCGGCGCGCTCGATTATGCCCATAGACACCAGGTGCTGCACCGCGATGTCAAGCCATCCAATGTGCTGTTGGACAACGCAGAGAATGCCTACCTGACCGACTTTGGTATTGCCAAGATGGTTGAGGCGACACTCGATCTCACCGGAACCAACATTCTGGGAACACCTGCCTACATGTCGCCTGAGCAGTGCCGGGGAGGGACGGTGCTCACTCCCGCCTCAGATCAGTATTCGCTGGGCATCGTTCTCTACGAGATGATCGCCGGGCGGACACCGTTCCAGGCCGAGACACCACTGGCCCTCATCCACATGCATCTGAACGCCCCGCTACCCCTGCCGCGCTCGTTCCGGCCCGATCTGCCGGAAGCTGCCGAGCGAGTGCTTCTCAAGGCGCTGGCCAGAGAGCCGCAGGTACGGTTTGACACATGCGAAGCAATGGCCAGCGCCTTTTCGAAGGCTATTGCCGGATTACCGATCGAGATCACTGCCATCCCGGTAGCCGGGCCTGATGACCAGGACACGGATGTTGCTGCCGAGACAATAAGGGTGATGTCTGACGCTGCCCCAGTCACGAGACCGGCAGCCGGAGAGGTACCGACATCACCCAACGCTGCGCCGGTAACGGTCCCGGCATCCAAACGCCGCAGCATCTCGATCTGGCTATGGCTGGTGATCGTACTGCTTGGCGCCGGCACAGCCGGTGTGATACTGCTCTCAGCGACAGGTGGGCTGACATCATTCCTATCAGATCAGGGTCCCATCGGTCAGAGTGCTCTCCAACTGACCGATTCTTCCGATCGGGCAATTGTGGCGTACCACAGCAGCCTCGATCCTACTACCGCTATCACCATCGAGGCATGGATCAAGATCGACCAATACGTATTATCATCGGGCAACGGCATGTGGATCGAGAATATCATGCCGATTATCAACGCCGGGCAAAAGGGAAGCTCCGCCGGAACATATACGTTGGCAATCACCCCGGATTATGTCCTGTTTGCCTTTGCCCCCATCGACAGCCGCCTCATGGTAGAGAAACATATTCCGGAAGGTGAGTGGACACACATTGCTGTCTCACATACCTTTGGGCAAGGCGACAAGACTCGCATTTATGTTGGCGGTCAGGATATCGGCCCAGGCCGGTGGGTAGACGACAACGGGAACCCGATCGACGGGAACGCGACAGTGTTCCCCGACCGGAGGGGCCCGGACAGTGACATCAACGCCGTGCCCCGTATAATCGGCGCTTTCGCCTTCCCCGATCTGGGCCGGACAGGTCGGTTTGCCGGATCGATCGACGAGCTGCGCGTCTGGAACATCGCCCGCGCGCCGAATGAGATCCGGGCCACGATGCGACAGGAACTGGCCGGCAGCGAGCCGGGATTGGTGGCCTACTGGAATTTCAACGCTGAGCCCGGCGCCAAACTGATCGACGATCTCTCTCCCAACGACAATGTCGCCAGGCTCGAAGGCGGAGCAAAGATCATCAGCGACTTGCCGGGCCGGACGTCGAACAGATCTCCGCGCTCCCCGGCGATCACCACGGCCGGCACAGCCCTTGCTCATCGATTAAAAACTGCCCCAAGTTATATGTGGGACGATACAAGAATTTTTCCGGGAACCTATCTCGTGCCCCCACTGACACGGTTTACAGAAAAGCCGTGAAGTCAACCTCTACAAAGGGGTGGTTGGCCATCAAACGCTCCCGGCGACCCTCCATATAGCAAGCCACCCATGGATCATCATCATACGGGCCAGGGCCAAAACTACGGTGAATCATGGCGTACAGGTCAATCTCACGTAATTTGAGGAAGTGTGGAATCTCTTTGAACCAGGCCGCATCGAGCCGGTTTTCGCGCTGATACCCTTTCAAGAACGTGGGGAAGAAATAGGATGCAAAACGGGGCGCGTCTTCGCGATTGACCAGCGCGTAGAATACCACCATCGCCAGATCGTAGATGTAATGGCCATAGCAACAGTCATCAAAATCGAAGAGGGTGATCCGGCCGGATTGGTCCACAAAGAAATTGCCGCCGTGGGCATCCTGGTGGATCAGGCCATAACCATCAGGATCACGAGGCAGTGTTTTCAGGCGAGCGAGCAGCGCGTGAAAATGCTGCCTGATTTCCGCATCGCCATCGGGCAAAAAGTCTTCGACATTCATGTTGATATCGTCATCCCAATGGTAACGTGCGCAATCGGGATGCGGCGGGGTATATTGCTTGCTCAGGGCGTGCATACGGCCGATCAGTTGGCCATAGCGATCAAACATAGGCGGGATCCATTCATCCTTGCCGGCGTGCGCGCCGGGCGCCCTGGCAAAAGCGGTGACGAGGAACTGTCCACCCTCCCCATCGGGCACGGCCTCGACGAGGTTATTCCCTGCCGAAAACAGCGCCCCGGCCACGGCCGCGCCACCTGCCGCAAGATCGTTAATCCAATCCACCTCAGCTTGAATCAATGCCGGGGTGCGCCGCAGACTGTGACTAAGCCGCAGAATGCCGGGTTGGCCGTCTCGCGTGAATTCGAACATAAAACTCTCGAAGCCATCAAGTAATTTGATCCGGTCTGCGGCAATGCCATAACGCGCTGCCGCTTCCTTCAGAATGGTTTCGTTGAAACGTGCTTTGATACGGGGTTCCATAGTTTCTCCTGGTACCGTATGAGAATAGCATGGTTTGGGTGAACTTAAAATGGGGGGGAAATAGGTAAAAGGGGTAAAGGGTAAGGGGGTAAAGGGTAAAGGGAGAATAGCGCGTAACTTGCTATGAGGACACTGTTTTTGTCATTCCCGCGAAAGCGGGAATCCACTGCCGCGCTTATGGCTATTGTGTTTCAATCCCCCCTGGGGACACTCCGATCAGCCTTCTAAAAACAAATACGCTGTTTTTGAAGAGAATAATTTGTTTCAATCCCCCTTGGGGACACTCCGATCAACCTTCATGTGTGAATACTGTTTTGAGGGAGGAAGAGATTTGTTTCAATCCCCCCTGGGGACACTCCGATCAGCCTTCTTTGGGACCTTGACTTTTCCTCTTGTTGTCTACCTCTTGGTTTCAATCCCCCTTGGGGACACTCCGATCAGCCTTCGTAGAGGTATGGACATCCAATGAAACCCGCTTACTATGTCGTTTCAATCCCCCTTGGGGACACTCCGATCAGCCTTCATGGATGATGACAGGATTGTCATCTTGGAAGGATACGTTTCAATCCCCCTTGGGGACACTCCGATCAGCCTTCCGATTTTGGAAAAACAAACAACCTTAAAGGAGGTAAGTTTCAATCCCCCTTGGGGACACTCCGATCAGCCTTCAATCCTGAAGAACTGTTGGTTGATTGGCGTTATGTTGGTTTCAATCCCCCTTGGGGACACTCCGATCAGCCTTCTTTCCAGAAAGGGAAAAACCTTGAAAATCTCAAAAAGTTTCAATCCCCCTTGGGGACACTCCGATCAGCCTTCCCTCGTTTGCCTACGGCCCTCATTCTAGCACGAATCGCTTTGTATCGCGCAATCTCACCCCAATCTGATCGGTTCGCGGGCTGGGGCGGAACACCTGCTTTTTCTGTCACTTTCCGACCTCTTGGCAGCCGAGAATCAGCCGTTTTGACCCTCCACATCTCGCCGGATCGCGTCGCGGCTTGCCTGAGCGTGTTTTGCGGGCTCCGGGCAAAAAACAGGCTCATCGAACATCTTCCGGGATATCGAGGACAGGGATGTAGGCATCCCTGGGGCCGGTCGATTGGCGGTTCAGGTTATAGAGCCGGATCGGGTATAAAGTCCCCACAGTCGACCCAATAGCAAAGGCCAGCACGCCGGGCGCGTTGACAAAGACGTGATACTGTTTTCGCCCATAGACCTGCTGGATGCCGTGCACCTGATCGACAAAAGCATGCGCGAGATCCCGCCAGGCTTGCCGATCCTGATTGGGGATATCGCCACCTTTGAGCGGATCATCTTCCATACCGACGACAAACAGAGGCGTATCGATGCCGGTTGCATCCAGAAAGCCTTTGGCATCAATGTGAGCCGGGCGGTTGGTGGCCTGAATCAGAATGGCAACATCGGCCTTGTCTTTGAGAGTATCTTCCTTCCGGCCAATGAGAGCCGTGGCGGCCCCCTTGGCTTTCCCGATAACGCCGGTGACAAATGGCTTGCTCAGAATAACGATCTCAATGGCTGTCTTGACGGCATCCAGCGCATCGCCGACTGTTTTTGCCTGCTGAAGAATAACGGTCAGATCAATCATTGGTCTTAGCTCCTTGTTTCAAACATGATGAAGTATGCTGTTTCCTTGATATCGAGCGCGCATCCGGCTAATCAAGCTCTCGTCGTGCCTGATCACATTCCACCAGTCATCGCGCCTCAAGCCAATCGACCTCACCCTCATTAGTGCTCGGCGACCTGGCTTATAGCCGGGGACACAGGTCGCCCGGCCTGCTCATCCCACAGCGCGGCCTGCCCCATCCCGATCCCCGTCCGCGCGCCCACGCCGGCCCAGAAGGCATAGGCCGCCAGGGTACGCGCGATGCCGATCCAGTAGCGATCGGCGCTGAGGATGTAGTAACGGCACTGGCCCACACAACCGACCGCCGGGGCGCGATCGGCGCCGCCGAAGGACAGATAGCGCGTGCGCAGCCGGTAGCGGTTGACCACTATCTTAGCCTCGGCAAAGCGGCGGGTATCCGGGTGCAGGCTGACGGCTGAGAAGGCATTCCAGCGGTCGAGCAGGCTGCCGAAGACGTGGGCCGGGGTGGGGAACGGGATGTAGTTTCCCTCCGATTTGAAAGCGGTGGGCAAGGCAAAGTTCATCAGCAGATGGCGCGGCATCTCCGGGCTGAGCGATCCCGCCGTGATGAGCGCCTCGGGCGTGGTCTGCCCGGCCCAGGGATGCTCCTCCGGGTTGGCGATCACACTCTCGACGCGCAGAAAGGCCCGGTCCAGGTCGATGACCGCGCCGGGCAGCATAGGGGCGATGCGCCGGGTGAGCATGTCTGACAGCTCCGGGGTGAGCGTGGTGATGCGCAGCCGGCCCGGCCTTTCCGGTGAGAGCAATCGACGCCCCTCCCGCGCCGGCCCCAGCCCAACCACATCGCCGATGGTGTAAGGACGCGGTCCGCTGCCCTCATGCAGGGCCGCCGAGAGGCGCGGGTCGTGGGCGCGGATCAGGTTGAGGAACCAGGCCTGGATGGCCAGGCCGGTGTTGGGTGGGGCGGTGGTTTCTTCAGTCGGCACAACGTTGACAATGACGGCACTTAGCATGATCGTCTTTCTCCTATGTCAATCCCCCGAAGGGTCACTTCCTCACTGCAACTCGTCTAGCCGAAGACTTCGAAAAACCTGAAAAAAGTTTCAATCCCCCGAAGGGTCACTTCCTCACTGCAACTAGAGTACGAAATACCAGGTGTTGAGCACGTTGAGTAGTTTCAATCCCCCGAAGAGTCACTTCCTCACTGCAACCTGAGCAACTACTCATCATCTGTTCATCAATATAGTTTCAATCCCCCAAAGGGTCACTTCCTCACTGCAACATCTACGAGGCTGAGCCGGGTACAGAGATCATCGAGTTTCAATCCCCCAAAGGGTCACTTCCTCACTGCAACTCGCTGTATCTGTCCAACCACGTTTGTCCGAGGTAGTTTCAATCCCCCGAAGGGTCACTTCCTCACTGCAACCTGGACCACGATCTTCTGGAGGAACAAGCATCATGAGTTTCAATCCCCCGAAGGGTCACTTCCTCACTGCAACACAGCAGGGTTTGCTAGTGCAATCATCGAGTGGCTGTTTCAATCCCCCGAAGGGTCACTTCCTCACTGCAACTATGCAAAGCTTCTGCGCGAGTACGCAGAGGCAATTCAGTTTCAATCCCCCGAAGGGTCACTTCCTCACTGCAACTGTATTTGCCGGTGTTGTATTGGCTGTGTCGCTGCTGGTTTCAATCCCCCGAAGGGTCACTTCCTCACTGCAACCCACTAATTGCTCAGGGCTACGATATCTATAAAAAGTTTCAATCCCCCGAAGGGTCACTTCCTCACTGCAACTTCCAACTCGGTGGTGTGCCGACGCTTGGCATTCCGTTGTTTCAATCCCCCGAAGGGTCACTTCCTCACTGCAACCATTTGATGGTATCGTCGCCGGTGCCGGCCAGGTTGTTTCAATCCCCCGAAGGGTCACTTCCTCACTGCAACCTCCAGGGAGGAGATCCGCTGCTCCTGGGCTTCCAGGTTTCAATCCCCCGAAGGGTCACTTCCTCACTGCAACGCCTTTGAGGTTGTGTTTGCGGATTCCAGGAAGCGGTTTCAATCCCCCGAAGGGTCACTTCCTCACTGCAACTGATTGTCGCAAAGTGACACCATGACAGAGACGATCAGTTTCAATCCCCCGAAGGGTCACTTCCTCACTGCAACATTTGCGGTCGCATCAGAGCACACGGCCCAACGGGTTTCAATCCCCCGAAGGGTCACTTCCTCACTGCAACTACTTTGAGTTTCGGCTATCTCAACCTCAACCTCATCGTTTCAATCCCCCGAAGGGTCACTTCCTCACTGCAACTGTCAAGGCAACCGATGCCGCTTCAGGTGTGATTGGGTTTCAATCCCCCGAAGGGTCACTTCCTCACTGCAACAGCATACGTTTTTTAGGGTTTTCAGGTCATTTTACATCCCTCTTCGTTCCGGCGAGCCATAGAACGGGCTTTGTGAGGCCGCCCTAATCACCGCTCGATGCGAAATGTACCGGCAACTCTCCCATCGATTCGAAAGTCGGTTATTGCGCGGGAATCGGGGGGAGTTTCGGAAGACACATCATAATCGATCCAGGCGGCACTTTACCCAGCCCATCGGTATAGCAGGTTGGCCATCACTCAGGATCAAGCGGCGGCTGAAGGGGAACGGCATACCTGGCTTGTGGTGCCTCTTGGAAAGATCGTAGGCATCGATTAGCTGGTCGAACTGTGCGCCTTGTGCACGCAGCAGATCACCCAATGTCTTGCTTTCCCAACCACCACCCCAGCCAAGCTGCATCAGCCACTCATTCTCTGCCAGGGCTTGCTTACCAAGAAGATCGTAGGTCTCCAACATCTCGGATGGGCCACCTTTATCCTGGTAGAATTTCTTTTCATTGGCGATGATCCGGCTACTCTTTTCACGCCCAATAACTGGAAGAGCATCAACTTTGACACTGACATCATCCCAACCCAGCTTCTGTGCCTCACGATCCTCAAATCCATATGATTCGACCGTCAGGCTGGCCTGGAATTTCGCGCCAGCCTGGATGATCTCAAGATCGGTATCGCGGCGGTTGTTCGGATTACCCATCGCGTTGATGGAGGTGAACACCCGGGCGGTAGCAACCATCAGCGCCTTGCGCGTGAACGACTGCGAGTCAGCCATCTGGACAGCCCGCATGAAGTCCTGGTTAGGAGCCTGACCTTTCTTGACATCACGGGCAAAAACTTCTCGCTCTACTGGTCCAGCAGCATACTTGGCATTTGTCTCTAATGGTCTCCATCTGTCTCCGCCGCGCTGGTAACTGATCACCATCACGTCTCGATGTTTATAATCGTTCCATTCCATGCTCCCAGCCAATGCCAATCCGGACCGGTTAACATCATCCCATAGCAACAGCGTGCGCAGGGCACCCTTTAGCGAAGTCCCCGGCAGATAGGGTCGGGACTGGAGATCCTTGGTTGCCTCTCGAATTTCGCGCTCGCGGCTGATTGGACGACCATTCATGGCGTATCGAAAGACTGTTTTACGCAGCTCCTCAGGCACATGCTTGAAGTAGAGATCTACCGGCTTAAGTGAGAGTAACTTGTCATCGAACGTTCCATCTTCGGATTGGACAGCCCGAAAAAGAGCATCGTGATCGAAAACCAGCGTATGCCCGCTCGCATTAACAATGTAGTCTTCGTCAGGCAGCAGCTTTTGCCCCGACCAAATGTGCAGCGGTGAAAGCACTTCAACAGTCAGCGCGTAGTGAATATACCGGTTCATCGATTCGCCTCCCTGGTCACGCCAACGGGCAACGCAATGCCATAGCGGTAGACCCGATGGGCCTTGAATTTGTCGGGCGTCACATCAGCCAGCCCACCAACCAGGCCATATCCCGGCGAGGCCAGCACAGAGCCTTCGCCCAGCATCCGAACGCTCTTGCGGCGTAGGCTGTGTCCCTGCGGGTCTGGTGATCCCATCCAGCCACGCCGGGGCAGCAAGGTGTAACGCGCCCTGGCGTCAAGCAAGGCGGCTGCTTCTTCGGCGCTGGCAGGCCAACATGGTGAAAGTGTAACGAAATACTCGCCCGCTGAAGGCAGGTCGATTGCCTCAGTTGCCGCTATCCGAAACTGGCCGTGTCCGGCACTGCGTTCACCGCCCAGACCTGCATCGCCCAAAACCGCCAGCAAATCCAACATCTCCGCTTGCCAGGCTTCCGGATCGGCCAACCACTGGAAGCCCACCCACAAGCCGCCGCCCGGTGCAAAGCGCACACGCCCGGCCTGGTAAATCTCCGAGGCATTGGACGCCCGATCAATCGATACGCGAGGCACCTCACCCGCGCGCCACAGCCATACATTGCCCTTCTCATCTGTGCCCAAATCCTGCGTAATGGCCAATGCTTCTTTCGCCGTAACCCAAACCGTTTGCTCTTGAAGTCGGGTCTCTATACCACCAGCGCCCGGCAACGAATCCGCAATGACTTGCCCATTGCCGGAGAGCCAGGCATCAAAGAGAGTCCAGGAGACAAACGCTACATGCTTGAGTTGTTTGAGCACCGCCAGATCGTGGGGATCGATGCCGGGCAGTGGGCTTAATGGCCGAGGAAACAACGGCAGCCGCGTGTCGTTGGAGAGCCTGATAAATGGGTAGGCCGAGCTTAACACAAATGGTAGCGTGATGCTCTGCTGACCTTGAGCAGTGAAGTGCTCCAGCAGTGCCCGCAGCGCCTCATCGCCGTATTTCTCGCGGTAGACAAGACACAGGGCCGAGAAAACGGTGTCGGCATGAGCCACCACGTTTGTTTCTTCAAGACCCACGCCACGCTCGCCGAGGTGGAAAGCAGCAAGCGTTTCAAGATAGAACAGTTGAGTATTCATGGCTCCTGCCTATTCGATAGGAATTTGCATCTGAATCCAATTGAACAGATCCTCGCCGTTAGCAAGCATTTCCGGGTCTTCACCAGTGGCCAGCAATTCGTCGACCGTGAATCTGGCGTCGTTGCCACCATAGTAGTTTTCTACCTGGTAATTGGCCCGCGCGCGGGTTGATATGGTCAGATTCCCGAACTGAATCTTGCCGCTACCGCGGGTGCCCTGCCCGCCCAGATAGTCGTCTTCAAGCACACGCATTGTCCTGAGTAGCTCCCAGAAATAGTCGAAATCTCCCGGCAGGAATACCGAATAGACCATCTCCATACCGCTAAATACGGCCTTAGCCGGTACACGTTCCATCGAACGTGGATTGGCTTTTGCCGTCACGCGGTCGATGGATACTTCCGTTTTGACTTCGGTGAATGGCTGATCGGTGCGTGCTTTCTCCAGCTCTTCGACGCTCGTCTCGCTTAAGAACACATCCCGCACGATCAAACGGGTGGGAGCACCAGGGTCATAATCCACTTCCGCCGGGATACCAAACACCGGGTTAACCCAAAACTGGTCATAATCAGGGCGGGTCTCGGCACTGTGTATCCGCACACCACTCCCCATGTTTTTATTCTGCGGCGCGCCCAACGTTTTTTCGGCCAGCGAGCGCATCTTGCCACGCAGCGATGATCCGGGAATGTAGGGCTGGTTGGTGAGTATGTCACGAAGCACTGCATTTTTGTCCACACCACCGATAGTCAGCTCGCCCCGCTCGGCACCGATATGGAGGCCCGTCACCAACCGGATATCGCCACGAACAAAGACCCGACCATAAAGAGTAATCTGGCTTGTTAGCTGTGTTGCCATTGGTTAATTCCTCTCTTCTTAATCCGTCTGGTTCGCAATAAGATAGGCCAGGGTGGCTTCAGCAAAATCCATGAATGTTTGGAAGCGTTTCCAGTCACTTCCGACCTGGGTGATAGGCTCCGTTAAGCTGTCTGCAATCGGAGCCGCTTTAGTAACCCTGCGAGCCTGGTAAGCAAGCTTGGGCTTGAGCATCTGCAATTTGCGGTGAAAGGGCTTTGGATCGTCCCCCTCTTTCCAGTCACGCTGAATCTGGCGCAGTGTGCCAAAAATCGAACGAAACTGCGTATTGGGAACATCGGCCGCTGCCATTGCTTCGCCGATGCGCTTCGCTTCAGCGATCAACTTCTCAGTTGATGCTGTTCCGGTTTCCTGAAAGATCGTTCGCAAATCTGCCTCTGAAAGGCTATAACCAGGCATAATATTCTTCCTCCACTCTATTTGTTCTTATCTTCCCGCATCAGATAGTCGACCCAGCGGGCGGCCAAGCCGGCCAGGTGAATCCGCTGCGGCGTCAATATTGACTGCTGCAATACATTCAATTCACTGCGAACATCTACGACCTGGCCATCCGCGTCAACCAATTGCTGCTTCTGGTAACGCTGGGCCATGCGTGTCAGGCTGTAAGCCTGCATCCACACCCAACGGCCATAAACAAGCTTGGGGGGAAGCAGTCCCTTATCGCAATGCTGGCGCACTGTGCGCCGTAATCCCTCAACGTATTGTCCGTGCAGCCCCAACACAATCTGCACGAGTGCTTTGGGCAAGCCAGCCCCCAACAGCCGGTACATCCTGTCGCGCTCCTGCACGACCACCGGCCAGCCGTTTTCCCAGCCCGCCACCTGCCCAAGCAAACAAATAGCGTTCTTCCGATACTCGATGCCATCAAGCCCCTGCCAGACTCCCTTGGCCTGGACATCCAGTGCGTGTAGAGCGCGCTCTGCTGCGCGATACAGCGGGTACTTCTCGTCCTCGATCCCGATCCCAGCAGAGATGGTGATGTTGCCGTTACCATTGACGTACTCGGCAAATTGTCCATGTATCGTTTCCGCCAGGTAAGGCATCACGTCCCAGGGGCCTACAATAAACAGGTCGTCACCACCGGCATAGACCACGTAGAGACTGTTTGGCCGCCCGCAATCTTGCTCGACTTGATAGCAAATCGAGTTGAGCCATCCTTCAAAGAAAAGGTTGACTGCGCTGCTGGCTGCCGAAATACGGAGCAGGCTACTAGGCGACAAATAGGTTGCAAAAACATCGCCCAGGTTGTCAATGTCCATGCGCAGAATTCCAATGCGCTTGAACCCTGGAGTCCCAGAATCCTGAGCCAGCTCTGAAAAGTCACGGATGGAGTCATCCAGGTCGCGTGGGATGTGAACGGCCATGCACCTGAATCCATGAGCATCCGCATTCCGAAAGCCCGTATCATTGAGGAGATAGACGGCGAGAGCGTTCTTTGGCGGACGATTACTCAGCACATACCACTGCTGAGTCAGATCAAATAGCCTTTGTTGCCACTGTTCGGGCTGCTCCGGTTTTTGGGTAACTGAGAGAAAACGGTCGTTTTGAGCGAATGTCTGTGCCAATTCGGCAAAGCCTATGCACTCCTTGCACCACAAATCATCATTGCGCTGCTTCAGCTCACCCTTGTGCCCTGGATCGTAATTGCAGACAGCACAGTGTTCCGGGCCTATTCCGCCTTGTTCTTTGAAAACCACATTGTAATCGGCTCCATCAAAAGGACGTTGCTTGGCATCGCCAAGGCTCACTTTGAGGTCTCGATACCGATTCTCGAAGGCGATATTGTCTTGCAAAGCTTGTGCTGGATGCGTACATGTGACCATGCTCAGAGAAATATCGCCCTGAAAAGCGGTCAGCAAACCGGAATTCACCGTGGCAGCAATGCTACGGACGGTCTGCTCTACCCCCGCTGGGGCCAGCAGCACGAAGTTGCCACCAGCTACATAGACAACATTCGTCCAGGGGAGGCGCAACTCTTGAAGTAGCCTACGCACGACTCCATCGGCCAACAGCTGCAAAAACAGCGACCTCCCCCGCAGACTCTTGGCCGCGCCCTTCGAGGTGATCGTGTAGATAGCCTTCTGGATGCCGGGGAAATCCCCGGCGATCAGTGTGAATTCGGCGGCCGGTTCCGGCGTGCAGCCCGAAGCGTGTACCAGCGCCGAGAGCAGCTTGAACTCCTCGTATAGTGAGACGCACGGCTGCCCCAGGCGGCCAGGCACGGCCCAGGCATGTTTGCGAATCACCTCGGCGGCTATCTCGAAAGCGGCAGCCGGATCGTCGCCCAGGGTTTGCCAATCGGCATCGAAGGCAGCACGATCAAATGCAGCCACCCAATCGCCATCCCAGCCTTCGTCACCCTGATGTAGGACAACTTCCGGCGTGAGCGCAAGCGGTCGGGGTTTCAGGCGCAAGGGAGTGACGGTTCGCTCATCCTGTCCAAGCAGCGGTTTGAGCGTGGTCAGGATGGCCGTGAGCGCCGCTTCACGCGGGGAGGCTTGCCCCAGCAGCGGGATGTATGCATCCAGGAATTCAGGATAGCCAGCTACCTGGGGATCTAATCCCTCCTCAGCATACTGTATCAGCGCCTTGCGGGCTTCGTAGCAGGAATCGTCAGCCAATCAACACCTCCTTTTTGTGTGCAGTCTTGCTTCTAACACAATATCATGGTCTGCCTTCCCGGTCATCGGGAAGGTTCCCTATGTGACAACATTGCCGGGGCTTGATTGGAGGGCTTCGATGATGGCAAAGTAGGGGCTAAACTCGGCGACCAGCGTCTGGCGATCGACGCGCGCGTCTTCCCGGTAACCCAGGTGATCGCGCAGCTTGGCGTAGATGGCGGCCAGCTGGTGGCCGACGGTCTTGGGTGTTGTGCCGCGCCGGGCGGCGATCTCCGGATCGGTCAGCCGGGAGCCGGCGACTAACGCCAGGACTTCCGCCTCGGCAGGAGTCAAACAGCCTCGCAGAAAGGCCTGCTTCTCGGACAGGGTGATACGCCAGGGGAGCACCGGCACAGCCAGCAGCGATGCTTCACCGGGCCGGGCGTGGAAGCGCCGCTCCAGGCGCAGCGGCTCGGTCGAAACCAGCATCCACAACCGGTCGTCCTCGCCAAAGAGGATCTGGGCGACCAGCATGGCATACATCGACATAGCCTTGCGCCCACCCGCCGGGCACAGGTGAAGGCGGCTGCCATCTTCCTTCACCACCGAGACCTGGTGATACAGAGTATGCAGAACTGCATGTGCCTGTTCGGGTGTGGTGACATCCGGGATGGGAATCTCATTACTGAGGAAAGGGGTTGGCTCAAAGCGCAGGCCGCTGTTTTGGTATCTGGGATACTCGCCAAACTCCTGTATGAGCGCATCCAGTGAGACCTGGCCGCCGGGGAGTGTTGAAGTGGTATGAAGAACAACCGCCCGGTCGATTCTCTCGCCCATCGCATGCAGACAGTCCAGGGTGAGGGTGATCACCTGGGGCTCGGAGCCCAATGTAGCCAGCAGTGTAGCGGCTTGATGGGGCACAACGATGCCTTTCAGATAAGGAAGGATAGTGGGCCGTTATTCATTATAGGACAGGCATGTCCGGATGTAAATTGGAACCAGGCGGCCATCCTGTTACAGCCCCGTTACAGAGGCGGGTGGGAATCTGGTGGTTCCCGGCCTGAGCAAGGCCATAGATGAAATTAGAGAGTACGACCAGGGTGCTACATCTATTGATGGCAGAGTAGATCTTTCGGCATGGTCGGCTCTTTGCCGATCGGAATGATATCCTCAGAGCACTATGATGTTGTATCCGGTTCGCCTGGCTACCGCCTCGGCAGTCACACACTCAGTCTGTAAAAGCAAAAAACCATCTCGCATGTTCTCTCCTATCTGGTGGAGAAGTCCGCCGAACACATTCTGGTGAGGAAACCTCACCATCTCGATGGTCTTTTCCGCCTCGATTGAGAATTCGAGATGGTTTCTGTTTGATAGGCTGGACAGGAGCTGCCTCGAACTCTTTGGCTTGCTTCTGTTACCTCACGTCCGGGTGGGCCGTGAGAAGATGTCTTGTTAAGGGAGCTAAAATACACAAAGGGTGGGTTGAGATCGAAATCCACAACCTTGCCTTGTATATCGGTGATAATACGCCGGAACAAAATCCGCAATAGCTTATTTAAGTCCAATACCCGTGAATGAAATCATTGTCTTCCTTGAAAATAGTGATGAGTGACGAGTGACGAGTGACGAGTCAAAAGCTATAGTCATTCCCTGTGGTGAATGGGTGGGTGAGCATTTTGATCATCGACAACTCTCTGGTAATTGCCATCACTCTGCTCCTTCCATGATGGAAACGATGAAAGTTTAAGAACGGATTTGCGCAACCTGTGGGCAAAATTCGCGTCAAAACCAATGGATGATATTGCGATCTGAGCATTCATTCACGGGTATTGTATTTAAGTCATTTGTCTCTAGTCGCCCAAGTAGCTGTGAGGCATAGGCCATCGGAGCATTGACTTGCTCACGGTATAGTCGCTGAAGCTGAGGCAGAACATGCGGATCTACCCTGATGCCGTGTGTAATAGATCCGCTATTTGCTCTTCAACTGTCGTTGTCGAGACGCTCAGACGCCTATCCTTGACCTTACGAATGGTAGTGTAGTAGATGTAGGCACGCGACCGCCCGGTTGGTGTCGCACCATGCATCTTGTAGTCGCGTACAGGCATATTACTCCTCTCCACGGATTTTCCACCATCATCAGCCCCCCTAGCTCTTCATCAAGGATTGATGATGATACATAATTGCCTTGGCCGTGCCCGTTGCAACCGTATCGTGGCTGTCTCAGACAAAGACAGCTCATCCACCAACCAATAACTCAGGCCAATTCTTGCTTGCGGGTTCCGAACACCGCAGCCCGCAAGGCATTCTACATGACTGCCGGAATGATCAGATCTTCTACCAGTGGCCAGCGATCCCGCCACCTGCCGCCCGGCTGGGAAGCGATGGCGACGACGAGGTCCTTCTCGGGCACGCAGAAAATGTGATGCCCGCCGCGGCCAACGGCCGAGTAGACGAGTGTTCCCCTGACATCCCGCAGCCACCACTGGTAGCCGTAGCCCGGTGTGTGTGGCGTGATCGACTCTGCAATCCACTGCGTTGATACGACCTGCCTGTTACCCCACTTGCCGTCATTAAGATACAGAAGGCCAAACCGCGCCATGTCGCGGGGTTTCAAAGCCAACCCCCAGCCGCCTAAGCTGTGACCCTGCGGATCGCTGGGCCACCCACCAGATTCGTTCCTGAACACATCAGCTTGATCGAAGGTCTCCTGTGCAACAGCTGGCACCTCGTCGATACCAATCAGCCTGAACAGGTACTCGTTGGCAAACTCGCGGGCGCATCTACCCGTCGCGCGCGTGATGATAGCCGAGAGCAGGTGGGAGCTGGTGCTATTGTACTGGAAGCGACCGACTATTCTCTCGCGGATCGGCAGATCGAGGATGAAGGCCACCCAGTTCTCTGTTCGCCGCATTCTGTCGAGCATAGGCTCGAAGGCACGTGCACCGGTGCGCCACAAGAAACCTGATGTCATGGTCAGAAGATGTTTGATAGTAAGCTGGCGCTTCAGCACATCGCTAATGGTGATCTCCGGAAAGAAGTCGAGCACGTGTTGCTCGACGCTCTCGATATATCCCTTATCAATAGCGATACCGATCAGCGCAGATGTAAAGCTCTTGGTCACTGAAAAGACGAGATGCACATCGGTCTCATCGAAGCCGTTATAGTATCTCTCAACGACAATACGACCGTTTTTCACGACCAGGAGGCCATTGATGCTGCTAAAGCGTGCTTCGATTTCCCTGCCGAGCATCGCCGGTAACTCCGGATCAACCCCCACCGACACGGGATCGACTGTTTGCCAGGTCTGTGAAGGCCAATAATGCTTACTCATCGCAAATTCCACTTCTGCTCGACGGCGGATCTATTGTTTGCACCAATCGTCCGGCTTCAAAAACGGGCCAGTTTTCGATTTTGGATCTCGAGCCAATGCCAGCGGTGTGCCCTCAGCGATCACCTGGCCGCCAGCGCTGCCGCCGCCCGGCCCCAGCTCGATCAGCCAGTCGCAGTAGGAGAGGACAGCCGGGTCGTGCTCGATGACAATCACCGAGCTGCCCTGCCTCACCAGCTCGTCAAGCAGAGCGATCAGCCTGGTGGTGTCGTACAGGCTCAGACCGGTAGTTGGCTCGTCCAGGATGTAGAGGATGTTTCCTCTGCGCCGCCGCCCGATCTCCCTGGCCAGCTTGATACGCTGCGCTTCGCCACCGCTCAGCGTCGACGCGGGCTGCCCCAGCCTGATATAACCCATCCCGGTCCGCTCCAGGACCCCTAACATGGCGTAGATCGACGGCACGGCCTCGAAGAACCTGGCTGCCTCCTCAACATCCATGTCGAGAACATCCAGGATGCTCTTGCTCTGATAGATGACATCCAGAACCTCCCGCTGATAGCGATGACCGTGGCACGCCGGGCAGGTGTTGTACACAAAGAAGCTGCCGCCCAGCCAGATGCGGTGGCGTCCCTGACCTGCACACTCAGGACAGGCCCCTCCAGCATTAAAGGAAAAGTGTCCAGGTGTGTAGCCGCGCTCTTTCGCCAAAGGCTGCCCGGCAAATAGCTTTCTGATTTTGCCCCAGATATTGATGTAAGACACCGGGTTGGAGTTGTGATGCCTGCCAATGGGGCTTTGCAAGACCTGTGCATACCCGTCGATATGCTCAAGCCCATCAAGACGCTCAGCAACCGGGCTCGGCACGACGAATTCGTCCTCTTCATCCTCCTCGCCAAAGCTGCCTTGCTCCCTTTCGCGCGCATCGGCAAAGTGACGCTCCAGCAGCGGGACAAGCGTATTGGAGACAAGCGAGCTCTTGCCGCTGCCTGAGACGCCGGCCACGCCGACCAGCATCCCCAGCGGGAACGAGACCGTGACATTCTTGAGGTTGTTCGTTTCCGCGTGATAGAGCGTCAGCCGCGGCGTGGTATCGGTAACCGGGACAATATCACCAGAGGTTTTGTGAGGAACAGCATGGTAACCCGAGAAATACTGGCCGGTGATCGAGCGTTCCGATGCCAGCAATCCGGCGAAATCGCCCTGATAGACGATCTCGCCGCCACGAGAGCCGGCCAGTGGACCGAAATCGATGATGTGCTCGGCCCGCTCGATGGTGTTCCGATCGTGCTCGACGACGATGACGGTGTTGCCCAGGTCTCGCAGAGCCATGATCTGATCGAGCAGGGAGCCCTTCTCGACCTCGTGCAGGCCAACAGTGGGCTCGTCGAGGACGTAGATCAGCGAATCCATTTTGCTGTCCAGGTGCGACGCCAAAAAGAGCCGCTGAATCTCGCCACCGCTGAGAGAGGGCATCTCGCGGTAAAGTGTCAGGTGGCCCAAACCAACCTCAATCAGACAGGATGTCTTTTGCAGAACCTCCCTGGCCAGGTTTTGCCCATAGGTTGAGAAGTGCTCACGTGCCGCCAGCTCATCCAAGAAATCACGCAAATCGGCGATAGTCATGTGCCCGAGCTGGCCGATATGCTTCTGGCAAAGCGTGACGCCGCGCGCTTCCTCCCCAACCCGGTAACCCTGGCACTCGGGGCAGGGCATCACTTCCATCATTCCGCCAACGTCTTCCCCATGCGATAGTCGGTGCTGGAGAAGCCCGAAGATGGCATGGCTGCGGCGGCCGGCATCCCTTCCAACGGTGACACCGTGTAGAATCTGCTCCTGCGCATCGGCGGGCATCTGGCAGAAAGGCGTATCGGCGTACTGCTTCAGGCGTCCCTTCAACAGGTATTGGAAGCTGGAGAGCATTCCCACATTGGCCAGCACCTGCCGCAGGGTGAAAGAGGCATCAGGAACGAGCCGCTCCATCACCAGCTCAAAGCGGGTTCCTCGCCCTGAACAGGCAAGGCACATGCCGTTTGGCGAGTTGAACGAGAAAGCATTGGAAGACAGCTTCTCTTCACTATTTCCACAGCGGCTGCATATCCAACTGCCGCCCAGGAGCGTCCCACATGACGAACAAGTCACGTAACCTTCGTGGGCATAGAGCGCGCCCAGGTAAGCCAGTATTCTGGTGCGAGTGCCCACCACCGAGCGTGGGTTACTTTGCCGGATGATGGCCTGCTGCACTGCAACGGTTGGCCCGATGCCTGCAATCTGCTCGAACTTGTTCTCCTCGGCAATGTCGGCCAGCATCCCGATGGACTGCAGGTACTGCGTTCGTCCTTCCTCGAAGACGATATCGAAGGCCAGGCTTGACTTGCCTGAGCCGCTGATGCCCGTGACGGCGATCAGCTGATCCTTGGGTATGCTCACGTTAACGTTTTTGAGATTGTGGATGCGTGCGCCGCTGATGGTGATGTTTCTCACCGTCTTCTCCCTATTATGGTCAATACGTTGCTGCCTGGTGTGTGTCGGAACCGTTGCTGTCTTGCCGCTTTAATGCTGACTGTCTGGCGATATGTTTTAGTCGTAGGGTGAGCCCAATATGACATCAAGAGGGCAAACAGATGATGGCACTGCCTCCAAGGTTGGGGCAGCGCGTTTCTAGTTACCGATGTTATATATGTGGCCTTTGGCCACACCTGTTGGCTAGTATTTCGCGGCCTTAGTCTTCAAGTAACTCAAAGGTCACACCTGCAAGATCTAGTCCTGCGGTAAAGAGGCACATGCTCGAACAGCGGGAGCAGATCCAGCAGATTTCGCACGCGGTTGAGTACATCCACCAGAACCTGGATCAGTTGGTGTCGGTAGACGATCTGGCGGGACTGGTCAATATGAGCACATCGGGCTTTCACCGAGCCTTCAAGGAGGTGATGCACCTCTCATCGCTGCAATATGCCAAATCTATCAAGCTCCACCATGCACAGGCGCTGATCGTGGAGGGCAAGCGGGCCAGCGAGGCAGGGTATATGGTGGGGTACAACAGCCCAGCGCAGTTCAGCCGGGAGTACAAGCGGCAGTTTGGTTACTCTCCATCGGCAACTTAACAATATACGGGTAAAGACTGAATACCTGCGAGAGTAGGCCAACAAACTTTCGATGATACTTATCAGTAGTTCATCCTTCCTCCCCTTTTCTGCTTTTGACAAATAGACAGTGATCCAGATGATCGAGTAAAGAGAGATAGGATTCGAACCAGAAAGCGCACTATCACGGCTATTTGGGGAAGATACTACCCCTCGGAGGCAACATATCTGGCCAGATCTTCTCTCCACTCTGCCGCAAAAGCCCGTCCAGTTGGCCGCGCTGAGGAAAACTTACCATAGACGCAAACTGCCCAACCTCATTGGTGGGCAGTTCTTTGTGAGATATTTCTCTAGGTAGCGGGGGCAGGATTCGAACCTGCGACCTCCGGGTTATGCATACCACTACAGCTTTCGCTGCCCACAGGTAGGTTTGTGGTCTGGACTTTCTCTTCACCCTATGGCCAACTGACCACGTAGGCGCCTGCCATTAAGTCTCTACACCTTCTTCACTTATGTGAAGCTTGGCTCGGGATTACCCCGCAAACGGCTTCCCCGAATTTGACAGGTGATCACACATGAGTTTCCTCATGTGCAGCCCACTGCAAGATTAACTACATATCTAGCGGAAGATAACAAGAGCTGTTTCAAAAACCAAATATCTTGGATGATAAGCTCCAAACTTGCCAAGTTGTTAATCCTGCGGATTGAGCCCGACGAGCTGCCACTGCTCTACCCCGCAATGTGACGCACAGTCTATCGCACAGAAGGGCGGTTGTCAAATTTTGGCCCCTAAACAGATGATATTTGTGGCTACAAGTCAGAACAAGCCCTTGACGATTCGGCATTTTCGATCTAATATCAGAACATTAGTTCACGAGCCTGATGGGAGGTTTTTTATCGATGGTGGTAAAGGTAAATCAAAAAGTATCATCGGCGGGGAACGGCAAAAACAAGAGACTGATCGTGCCTGGAAAGTATGCAGCCGTAAAAGATGCCATCCTGTCAATGTTGCCTGTCGGCGGCGATGGGATGACCTGGTCTGAAATCTCCGAAATGATTGCTCCATATCTGCCGGAGAGCCTTTTCCGGCAGATGGGAACGGTACGCTGGTATGCCAGGGCCGTTCAGATCGATCTGGAAGAACAGGGCATACTCGAACAGGTTCCAGACAGCAAACCCTTGCGTCTGCGTCGATTGGCATAGCCAATCAAGAGATTCATTGGTTAACTCGTCATTCAGCACTCACCTCCATTTTTAAGGCGGCAACCCTCATGAATATCATTTCTGCCAGCCGCCGGACAGACATTCCGGCGTTCTATATGCCCTGGTTCATGCATCGACTAAAAGCCGGCTCTGTCGATTATCCCAACCCATTTGGCGGACAACTATGTACGGTATCGCTGCGGGCTGAGGATGTTCACAGCATCGTATTTTGGTCAAAATATTATGGAAACTTCCTTCCGTACATTGAGGAGTTGACCCAATCTGGATATGGTTTTTACTGTCACTATACCATCACAGGTATGCCACGTGCGTTAGAACCTCATGTACCCGATTGGCAGCAAGCAGTTCGGGCTTTTGTGGAGATGACCGCACGCACCAGTCCTCGCCGGATACAATGGCGCTTTGACCCAATTGTTTTCACCGATGCGCTCGACAGGAACTTCTATATTGAGCGATTTCGGCAGCTGGCCAGGGAATTGGAAGGTTCAACCTACCGATGTTATTTCAGTTTTGCCTCTTATTATGGAAAAGTCGAGCGGCGGTTGCGACAGTCTGGCATCCAGTTCTACGATCCACCACTCGAAGAGAAGATGGCATTGGTCGAAGACATGGCCGATGTTGCAGATGAGCACGGAATCAAGCTGTATGCTTGCTGCCAGGACGCACTGGTCATGGGCCGGGTGCAAAAAGCACACTGCATCGACGGTGATCTACTGGCCGAGCTTTTCCCGGATCGTCCTCTGACCGCGCGACCCAGACCGACTCGAGAACAGTGTGGCTGTATCGCCAGCCGGGATATCGGCATGTACGATACATGCCTGTATGGTTGTGTGTACTGCTATGCTAACCAAAGTCACCAGGCAGCCTTAGATCGTTTCCGTCAACATACACTTGAAGGGGTAACATTGGTCAACATATCAGATGATGTATCCGGCGGAGAAATTGGTCTTGTCGAAGCATCGCTTTGATGTTACTCTGTATTCCGGTCTACACACAAGACCAAGACCCAGACAGATACTTCAAGGGGGAGCTATGACAGGCTTATCTTGTAATTGTTGGATGAGAATTTTAAGTATGTTGTTGGTATTGCAAATACTAACCGGTTGTGGAAATGCAGCGGAGCCGTTGGAAGAACAAGCTGAAGCAACCATCGCTGCTCCCCTGCCAACTCCTATGGAGCTTCCCACACATACTTCTGTACCGGCCAATGTTGCCCTCGCACCTACTGGAGAGGGACTATTACCCGGTTTGACGGGTTACGAATTGCTGATGGCGCGGCTCGGCACAGCTGTTTACACCGGCTACCTATGCTCGGTCATCGCCGAGCCGGGCTGTGTATGCGATCAAGCAGTTATCCAAAATGTCACCTTCACTTTTGTGACTGACAACAGGATGCTTTATGCCTTTGGTGGATCGGGCTATGCAGCCGAGTGGCCAATGGATCGCCTGGGGCCGGACCAATGGGGATATACTTTTGGGCAGGGTATCAGCGAGTCCGGCTCGCTTGAAGGCAGCGCGCCAGGTGATTATTCTTATATGCTGCAATTCACCGAAGACGGCTATACCCTGACCCAGGGAGCATACGTAGGAAGCACATTCGTCAGTTGCCCAACCATTACCTTCCGGCGGTTGATGACCAACACGGCTACACCCTGAATTCGAACCGTTTCTTCCATCGTTCCGACAGTGGCCGGCCAATTGCATGCAGATTGATATCATGATCAACGCTGCCCAACCTGACAATCGACCAGATTTTTCTATAACACATCAGCCTCAACCATCCTGCCGGATAACAGGAGATTGAGGCTGAATATTCACCAGCGGAGCGGGTGGGATTCGAACCCACGGAGCTTCATCAGCTCACGCGCTTTCCAGGCGCGCGCATTAGGCCAGACTATGCTACCGCTCCAGTGTGCGCGTAATTATAACACGCTCCGGCAGATTGTCTATGCAAGCCGGATTTTCGCCAACTTTCTGCTACCTAACATGAATTTCCACCAACCAGGGATACGCTAATCTCGTGTCCCTGGTTGGTCGTTACATGCTGATTAGTGAGGCCCACAATCTTGAGGACAGGTCGAGCTATCCTCGCCCAGGCCCGGCTCGCAGGTGCCATTGCCGCAGTGATTGGCGACACATTGGCAATTAACACATGTCTGTCCTCTTCTTGGACACTGACTATTGCTCTCGCATTGCTCACCTGTTTCAACAACACCATTGCCACAGACCGGCGGGCATGGTCCACAGTCAGCTTCGCAGTTTGAGCAGGTCTCGCCAAAGACAGGATCGCAGACTCCATTGCCACAACATTGACCACAGTCGGTAGCGCAGGTATAGCAGTTCTCGCCAAAATCGCCGTCGCAAACACCGTTGCCGCAGCATTCTCCGCAGTCCTCCGGACAGCTTGCGCAGGTTTCATCACTGCCACAGAAGTCATCACCGCAACCGGCACAGCCGACTTCGTCTCCGTGTGGTATATCATCCTTGTTCCCCAAAATTTTTACCGATTCGATATAGATCCAGCCGATCTCTTCAGGACCCAGGAGATCGGTCTTGAGCCACAGCTTATTCTTGCTGTACTCCATCAGGTTGATCACATCGCCCTTCTCGGCCACCCCGATGATCTGGCATAACACTCCCGGCTTATTACGAATACTTGATTTAACCGTCACTTCACCCTGGACATAGCTTTCTTGAGTAGCTGCATCTGAGGGGGCCTGGGCAGTCTCGGCGATATCGGTTTCTTCCACGGCAGCGCCCGCCGCGCTCGTCATGCCAACAACGGTAATAGAAATGTTAGCCGGTGAACTGGCTGTCCCATCGGAACGGTAGGCAATAGCCATCAGTTGAGTGGCCCCCTCAGCTGTGGGCTGCCAGGTAAAGCTCGTATCAAAGATGGCCTGAGCATCGCCTGACACCTGTTGCGTGGCGATCAAGACACCGTTGACGAGCAGATCGACGCGAGTAACACCGCTCCCGGTGGCATCTTGAGCCGCGCACACGATCGTCACCGGCTGATCGATGGCCACAGTCGATCCGGCGGCTGGCGCTGTGATCTGGACAGACAGTGGACCACCACCGGCAAATGGGTTGTTACAAGCCAGCACAACCAAGAGCACTATTGATGCCAAAAACAAACGCTTGCGAATAACAAACCTTCCCTTGTTCATTACTTTCCTCCTCACACTAAACCATATTGAGTATAATTGTCTCTCGTAGTGTCAGTAGAGGTTGCTTCCAACTTATCGACATAAACTAGTGTACAACATGAGGGCCAAACATGGTATGGTACATTCAGGTTATTACAACGGTATCTTCACAAGAGGCAGCACATCAGATCGCGCGTGTCCTGGTCGAGAAAAGGCTGGCAGGCTGCGTGCAAATCGTTGGGCCCATCACCAGCACCTATTGGTGGCAAGGTGAGGTCGAAGTATCCAAAGAATGGCAGTGCCTGATCAAGAGCAGGCAAGATCTATTCGAGGAGATCGAGAAGGCGATCCTGGATATGCACCCTTACGATGTACCGGAGATCCTGGCCACTCCTGTAGCAGCGGGAAATCAAGATTACCTGACCTGGCTGGAAGGGGAATTGAGCGTGCCGGGACAGAACCGTTTACCCGGCCTGTAAACACCAGGCATTCGGATGGTTTTGAGTGATAGGTGAGTCAGGCAAAAAGCATAGGAACAGGACAGGTTATACTCGATGATCAAGTTTTTAACATTGGCAGGTGATCAGTTTTCAGTGATCAGTGATCAGTTTAAAATCGTAGCCCAAAGATCGCAG
>JAFGLD010000215.1 GCA_016928235.1 Anaerolineae bacterium
GCATCGATGCTCTTGCTGGCGATTCCCGTCGGGGTGGCGGTCTTATTGGATCTGCGCCGTACCTGGCGTTATGCGCTGCTGACCCTGGCCCTGGCGATGGCCATTAGCGGGTGGTGGTACGTTCGCAACTGGGTTCTCTATGGCGATCCCACCGCTATGCAGCCGATGTACATCTCGTGGCCCGGCCTCAAGGTCGAGCCTGGCCGGCTGTCTTTTATCGATGGCCTTGGGCGGTTAACCTTTGTCTACCAGCGGTTGTGGGCGCGCCTGGGCGCCAATACCATCGTCGTCGCGCCGATGCTATACCGCTTCTTCGATGTGCTGACCCTTGCTGGGCTATCTGGAGCCGTTGTCAGCCTAGCGCGCTGGTGGCGGCATCGAAGCCGGGATTGGAGGTCGCGGCCCATCACACGGCAGGTGATTGTGCTGGCAGCCTTCGGAGCTGTGTTGTTGGTCGCTACCGTTTTTTACACCTTCACAAATTGGGCCGGCAATCAAGGGCGATTTTTGCTGCCGGGCGTGGCGATCTGGGCGGCGCTGCTGGCAGTCGGGCTGGATGCCTGGACGCCGCGCTCGATGCGTTTACCCGTCGCACTTGGCTTCACGGGCCTCATGGCATCGGTGGCGGCGGTTTGTGTGTTTAGCTATTTTCTGCCCACCTATCGACCGTTGCCCGCCCCGGCTCAGATCGAGCACCCGCTGGCACTGCGTTACGGCGAGGCGGCCGAACTGATTGGCATCGAGCCGGATCTGACCCAAGCCCTGCCCGGCCAGACCGTCCGTATCACGCTCATCTGGCGGGCCATCCGGCCCACCGAGACGCGCTTGCAAGCTTACCTGCACAGCACCGATCCAGACGGCCGCCTGGTGCGGCGCGACAGCCTGCCGGCTACCGGCAACCTGCTCTCGACTGAGTGGCTGCCCGGTCAGAGCTGGGCCGAGGAGTACGTCATCCCCATCCCGGCCGACGCTGAGGAGCAGGTTGCCTATCCTCTCGTCGCCGGACTCTACGACCCGCAAGCCGGGCAGTCTCTCCCGGCCATCGATGCCAATGGCGCCGAGGTCACGCCCATCGTTGGGCGGATCGCCATCAGCGGCCCGCCTCAGCCCTTCACGCCGGCCTACCGCTTTGGGGAGATCATCGGGCTGGCCGAGCCGACTATCGTCCGGGTGGGCGACAGTGTCGAGGTTTGCCTGAAGTGGCTGTCGATAGCTCCCTCACCGCTTGACTACCACGTCTTTGTCCACCTGCTCGATGCCGGCGGCGACCAGATCGCCCAGGCAGACTTCCAGCCAAAGAACGGGCTTTACCCGACCGGTGTGTGGGCGGTTGGTGAAACCGTCGATGACTGTGTTACACTCGACGCGCCAGGGTTGCAGCCATCGGGCTGGCAGGTCGCGGTAGGGTTGTACGATCTGGCCACTTTCCGTCGCCTGCCGGTGCTCGATGCCAATGGGCAGCCGCTGCCCAACGACGCGGTGCTGATATCGCCCTAACCAGGTTTTGTGTTATGATGATCCTCCTGGAAACTCAAAACCTCCAGGAGGTAGTGTTACGAGAGATTAGAGAGGTTTGCAAACAAGGTTAGAAGAGATTGCGGCCGAGCTGTTTTCGATTGTTGATCCGCGACATGTGATCTGTAATTTTTGTTCTCGAGCCTGAGAACTGATCCTGAAAACTGATCACCCACAACTGAGAGCCATCCCATGACCAACCACGACACGCACATACCCGCCGCGGCTGTGCCGGGGCCGCGCATCGAGCGCCTGATTGCCGTTATCTTGATCGTCGCCTTTGCTCTGGCAGCCATTGGCTACAGCCTGGGCCCGATCTTCGAGGGGCCGGACGAGTTCGACCATTACCAGTACATCCGGACGGTGGCAGACAGCCGCGCCCTGCCCAATGCGCTGGAGCAGACCGGGCGGCAGTATCACCAATCACCGCTTTATTATATGCTCGTCTCTCCCATCGCTGCCCTGGTACCCGATCCAGACTTCGGGCAGTTCCAGGATCGTTTTAACCCATTCAGGGGGTACCTGTTCAACATCGCAGGTAACGATAACAAGAACGTCTTCCTCCACAGCCGCTCTGAGCAGTTCCCCTACACCGACAATTCGACCGCGCTGGCCGTTCACCTGATCCGCCTGATCTCGGTGGTCTTCGGCGTCGGGACGATGCTCACCAGCTACGCTATCTTCCACCTGCTGTGGCCCGACCGACCCGACCGGCGGTTGCTGGCCCTGGCGATGATCGCCCTGTGGCCGCAGTTTGCCTACATGTCGGGCGTTGTCACCAACGACAGCCTGCTGTTCCTGTTAACAACCGTCAGCCTGTGGCTGCTGCTGCGGCAGCTCCGCGATGGTCCATCGTGGCGCGGAGCGATTGTGCTGGGGGTGGTGCTTGGCGCGGCGCTGCTGACCAAGATCAGCGCCATCTTCCTGGCTTTCCCCGTTGGTCTGGCCTTTGCGCTCGACCGGCGCGCGTGGCGATTTGTGCTGCCGGTGTTGGGGATCGTGGTGCTCATGTGCGGGTGGTGGTTTGTCCGCAACACGCAGCTCTACGGCGATCCGACCGGCGCCAGGGCGCTGTTCGATCTGACCCAGCCCGGCGAGGCCGTCGGCTCCGGCGAGCTTGTCCCGGAGGCGGCAATGGCCCATCTGCCGTTCGCCTACCAGACCTTCTGGGCACGCTTTGGCGATGGCCGCGTGCCGGTCGGTGAGCAACTGTATAGTGTCTTTGCGGTGATTACCGCTGTTGGGCTGTCAGGTGTCGTCGTGTGGCTGATCTGCCGGGCGCGTCGATGGCGCGAGCGCGATGCTCTGGCCGTCCGGCAGGCTTTTGTGGTCGCCGCCTTTGTGTCGGCGTGGCTGATCTTGCTGGTCTATTACGCCAGTCGCGCGGTCAACGGTGCCCAGGGACGTTACCTGCTATCGGGTGTCGCGGGATGGGGGGCTGTCTGGTCGATTGGCCTGGGGGTCTGGGCACCTGGGCGGGCTCGCCGGTTCTCTGTTCTTGCCGTTACCGGTCTGATGGGGATCATCGCGGCGGCTTCTTTGTTTGGCTACTTCTTGCCAACCTATCGCCCTACCGCTGCTCCGACGCAGATTGAGCATCCTCTTTCGCTGCGCTACGGAGACGCGGCGGAACTGATCGGCATTGAGCCGGAGCTGACTCGCGCCCGTCCCGGCCAGATGATCCGCGTCAAACTGATCTGGCGAGCCATCGAGCCGGTTGATGTCAGCCTCCAGACTTACTTGCACACCCAGGGCTCGGAGATCATCCGGCGCGACAGCTTTCCGGCTACCGGCAACCTGCTCTCGACCGATTGGCTGCCCGGCCAGACCTGGACTGAAGACTATCTGATCGTGATCCCGGAGGACGCGGAAGAACAGGCTGCCTACCCGCTGGTCGCCGGTCTGTACGACCCGGAGACCGGAGCGGCTCTTCCTGCCATCGACGCCGGTGGCAGCGAAGTCACGCCGACCATCGGGCGGATTGCCGTCAGCGGCCCATCGCAGTCCTTCACGCCTGTCTACCGCTTTGGGGAGATCATCGGCCTGGCTGAGCCGCGGATCGCCCAGGAGGGGAACCATATCGACGTGTGCCTGAAGTGGCTGTCGATAGCCCCGGCATCCGCGGATTATCAGGTCTTTGTCCACCTGCTCGATGCGGATGGCAATCAGATTGCCCAGGCCGATCTCCAGCCGAGAGGCGGCCGATACCCGACCAGCGTTTGGCTGCCCGGTGAGGCCATCGATGACTGTGTGGCTCTCGATGCGCCGGGCCTGCCGCCGTCGGGGTGGCAGATCGCCGTGGGGCTGTACGATCTGGCAACAAGCCAACGTCCCCCGGCAATGGATGCCGGGGGACGGGTGCTGGAAAATAATAGGGTGATTATCGGACCGTAGAGGATGCGTTTTTACACTAAACGCCGCTGCTGCCCAGGGTGATCATCACAGCTTGCAGACGGCTATCCGTTGTCCAGATGTGGTGGAGAATTCCGCCGGGTAAGACACACACATCGCCAGGTTGCAGGTCGGCAATCTCACCGCCGGAGCGCAGACGTCCCTCACCGGATATCACGGTTAGCACGATGTCTGTGCCGACTTCGCGCTTGCCTGTATCCCCTTTTTTGTCGAGCTGCAAAATCATGGCAGTCATACGATCACCACTGTGGATGGGAACGTAGGTTGCATTGGCGCCGCCAGGTAGAGGAGCGGCTTTGGCAGAATCGAAACGAATAAGCTCCATGATGGTGTTTTCTCCTCGGATGATGAAACGAGAATAACAACAGGCCGGTTATCTGGTGAGAAAAGTTATAACCAGTGAAAGTAGCGCCAACAAGATTGTAACAGCCAGAGCTCCCAGGTTGACACGGAAACCTATCCGTGCCTTATGAGCAAGCTCAGGGGGAGGAGTTTGTGCTTTGAAGTCAGATTTGGCAGCATATCCCATGAAAGCGCCAATGCTGCCGGTCAGGAATACCAGCCATACGATGATACCGGCAAATGATTTTATTGGGTCGTCGAATAGCCCCAGCACAAAGGCCAGGCCAAGGATGACGGCCGAAACAACTGCCAGTATATAGCTATACTGGGCGAATTGAGCAGGGTCAGGTCGGTTGGACATGATCAAATCTCCTTACTGTCTGATAAAACGCAGTATATCCTAATTGAGCAATTCACAATAAGCTGCTTGAGCCAATAAGGCATCTTTCTCGATGTTGGGACTTTCAAACACGATAGTACCACGTACGTCGAAATCATGACAGGCCTGTAGGAAAGCACGCCACTCCAGATCAGACTCTTCGAGCGGCAAATGGTTGAGCTCTCCCCTGGAACCATATTCGATGCCGGAACAGTGGAAGTGGAGATTTCGCAGGCCTAGTTCACCTAGTTCTTTGTGTACAAGCTCAAACATGTCCGCGAACTCACGGTAGCTGTTGAAGCTGCCGTCACCGGTACGCGCGTGCAGATGGGCCACATCGATGCACGGCGCAACACCGACAACTTCCCTGGCAAGCCGGATGACTTCCTCTAGCGAGCCAAACAAGGCTGACTTCCCCATTGTCTCCGGACGTAAAGTGACATCTACTCCTTCCGCGCGCAGTATTTCCTGAATGTCTTGTAGCTTCTGTCTGATACGCTCGTAGACCTGTCTGGGTGGTTGACCATGGTAGGATCCCGGATGGAAGATAATGTCTCCGGCGCCGGCCAGATATCCCTTGCGAGCAGCTGCCAACAACCGCTCATCGCTCTTGGCCATCAACTCAGATGTCTGGCTGTTGAGGTTGATGTAATAGGGAGCATGGACGCTAAGCTTGACATCGCATTCTTGGGCTATGTTCTTGATCGCGAGGCAGGCGTCATCTTTGATCCGCACGCTCCGTACCCAGGCGATTTCAAGCGCATTCAAAGAAAGCTCGCGAATGCAGGCAATAGCGGCTGGCGTGCCGGATTTAGGTGTTTGGATGGGGGCGCCGATTGTGCCGAAGCGGAGTCTCAATGTTTTACCTTGCCGGGAATGATCGGTGATGCAAAGCATTCCCCTTCAATAGGATTTTCTGACTTTTACCTTATTTTACCCTTAATAGTCTTGAGGGAAAGTATGCTTGACTCGTGAGAGTGTTTCTTGTCTGATTTGTGTGGTCGCAAAAAATGGCGATATAAGCAGGTACAGACTTGAACAGTGATGGGGGGTCCTATGTCGGTGACTGTTTCGTGGAGTGATCAGGATAAAAAGATGGTGCACTGCTCGGTGCAAGGCATCTGGACGAATGAGGATGATGCTTATGCTAACTCCCAGGCTCGGGTCTTATTCGATAGCCTCAACCGCAAGGCACATGTTCTCATCGATTTTCGGCAGAGCCAGTCTTTGCGGTGGGATGCTCTTCAGAAAGCAATGGATTTTCCCGATGACTTTCCTCTGTTTGCACATCAAAACACAGGCTTTTTAATCTTCTTGAAGGCTCCCTTTGATATCCAATCGATGGTTGTGTCGTTAACCAGTCTCGATCCTCAGCTGGCTAAGAAAGTGAAGTTTGTGGACGATCTCGAGCAGGCCTATGCGTTGACATAGTTAGCTGCAGATATGGAGGGTGATTAAAAACCACCAGAACCAAAATGGATTGCAAACAAATCGAGGCAGGGATGAGTCGAGAGCCATCCTTGCCTCGCTCTTTTTTCCCTGCAAGTTCGGACTTATCCCCTCAAGATCGATAGTGTTTCCTGTCATGTTTGTCAGGTCGACTTTGACACCATTCCCTGCTACACCTATAATGATCCCCATCTTAATATATGTTGTGGAGCTGCGATGCAAGATCGACCTGAACCCCTTCGCCACGAGCTGCTGACCTGGGATGACGTAGATCACGTGATCGATATCCTGGTGGGACAACTGCGTGATGCCGGCCAATTTGATGCAATGGTGCTGATTACACGCGGGGGGATTATCCCCGGCGGATTGATTTGCGAGGCGTTGAATATTCGCTGGGTGCTGACGGCAGCGGTGCGGTTTACCGGCGGAATCGACACCAAGCCGCTGGCTGCCTGGCCGGAATTCCTGCAGTTTCCTACCGATCAGCTGTTGGCTGGACATCGTACGTTGGTAATCGATGATGTATGGGGCAGCGGGCGTACTATCACTGCGGTGCGAGGCCGTGTTGAGGCCGCGGGGGGCAGTCCCGCAACTTGTGTGTTGCACTTCAACCCCTATCGTTCGCTCTTTAGTCAAGCCAAGCCGGATTTCTATGGAGCAGTCACCGATGCTCATATCATCTATCCGTGGGAGATTGGTCGTGGACTGGATCAGATACTGGCCCGCCCAACAGGTATGAACTAGTGTTTCGCGGCCTGAATAAGCACATAGATAGCGTCAGGATACGAAATACTCAGGCAGACGGGTATGACAAATATCGAAGGCCTTCGGTTGTATATTCTGAGTCGATTGGTGCCCAACTGCGCTAGAACAGGATCAAGTGATGTTTCAGAATGAGGATGCGATTCTGGGTGTTATGATGGTTGTGCTGATTATATTGGGAGCCGGTATCGCTGTTTTGATGGTATTGGAGGTCATGATGATTGCGCGAACAGTGTATGCTCAGTTTCGTGATGAGTGGCACTATTCACATCCGGTGGTTGGTGTTCCGGATCGTCAGGTGACTCCTTTTCGAGATCGGAAAACCGTCGAGCGTGTAATCGATCGCCTGGAAGAAAGCAATGATCAGTAGCCGTGCCTGCTACAGCCAAATACAGATTGGGCGAATGTTATCAATGCAATGTGTGGTGACCCAAGACCACTCATCTGTAGACTTTATCGGCAACAGACATGTTGCGCGTACAGACCAGCTTACTTGTGCGTAACTCAGTTAATCCCGATAAAATCTAACGTTCCAGGTTGATTAACCGTCAGCTGTCAGATGTATCTTCCTCGTCAGTCTCTTCTGCTGAAACGGCCAAGTCGCCTGTTGGAGTTTCTACATCATCACCAACAGGTTCGGCTATCGGCTCAACGATATCAACTGTGTCGATAGCCTTCTCAGTCTGATCGGGCAGTTCATTGCTCTCGGCAGCTTCAACAGCATCGACGGTTTCGTTAATCGACTCAGGTGTTTGGTTGTTCTCGGCAGCCTCATAATGGGCGCCAACAGTCTCGTCGGCTTGTTCGGTGGAAATCTCAGCCTGCCTGATAGATAAATCGCTCCCTGGTGTGCGTTGCGTAAAGCCGATCCGCTTGCGCTCCGGCTCAATGCGAACGATCCGCACGCTGACCTGATCGCCTCGTTTGAGATAAGAATGTGGCTCAGAAAGTGTGCCATCTCCCATTTCGGTGACATGGAGCAGCCCTTCGATCCCGTCCTGCAGGACGACAAACGCGCCAAAATCCACCACGTTGCTGACTGTGCCCTCGACGATCTGGTCAATCTGATAAGTTTGCTCGACGATCTCCCAGGGATCAGGTTTGGTTCGGCGCAGGCTGAGCGCGATACGTTGGTTATTCTGATCGAGCTCCAGAACGTAAACCTGTATCTCCTCGCCGACCTTGACGACATCCTTAGGGTGTGGCACACGGTGCCAGTCCAGTTCCGAAACGTGGATCAGACCGTCGGCGCCTCCCAGATCGACAAATACGCCGAAGTCGCGGATGCCGGTAACCTTCCCCGTGGTTATGCTCCCCACGCGCAAATCTTCAAGCAGGCGTTTCTTCTGCTGTGTCCGCCACTCTCGTTGGGCCTCACGTTGTGATAGAATCAACCGGCGGCGCCCCTGGTTGACCTCAATGACCTTCAGACCGATGGCCTGGCCGATCAGGGAATTCAGGGCTGTTCGACGCTCGGTTTCGGATGTTTCCGGCGGGATGTCGACCAGATGGGAAGTGGGAACAAAACCTTCCAGCCGGCCAAACTGGACCAGCAGACCGCCTCGATTGTAACCGGTGATCTCGGCCTCAAGCATATCGCCGCTTTCCATTAACTGGCGGGCACGTTCCCAGTCTTGCCCTTGCAAGCCCAGATTCAGCGAGACAATCAGATTGCCGTCGCGGTCGCTGGGGTTAAGGACATAGATCGGCACAACATCCCCTACATGCAGCGATTTCAGCACCTTAGGGGCCAGGCGTTGGACATCCTGAGCAGGAACGATCCCATCCCGCTTGCCGCCTACATCGACGACAATCTCGCTATCGCGGATCTCCAGTATCTCCGCATCCCGGATGTCGCCACGCGCGGGGGTATCGAACCCTGTTGAGTCATCCAGCAGTGCAGCAAACTCATCTCGATCATTTTCGTTAGGTGCCATATCGTTATTCCCTTGAAAGGGTCTAGGTGGGAATCACCCATGTGCCCTCACCTACTATCTTGAGTATAATGGAAGGCTGGATCAAGAGTCAATTCGGATAGATGTCAGGGCTGGTTTGAGCCGGGCTGGAGCGGCGATTTCCGGCGAGGGACAGCTAGTGGGCAAGCGTGCTCCTTCAATGGTGTGGATGAGGGATGCTTTGCGTAACAACCGGACACGAACAGTAAGCCCGGTGTTTGCCTTGCCCGATGTTCAGGACTACAGTACTGGTGGTAACCAGGGTTCTTCTAGCTCTCATCGACTCTCATAACGAGCCCGTTTTGATCCACACGAGGAGGAAAAGCATGAAGCTCCACAGAAAGTCGATTGTTGCATTCGGGCTGTTGTTCATAATCAGTGCACTCCTGGCCGGTTGTACACCTTCGGGCGCTTGCTCATTTACGGGGAACACTCCCTTGACGGCTTATCGCTTGCCGGATGCAACGTCAGATGTATTTGGAACTGTACCCGCAGGAGAGACACGAGAGATATTGGCTCGAACAGCCGATGGCTGGATCGGATTCGATCCTGGCGTGGCCCAGGCGGGCAACATCGGTCTGGCCCATCATCGCTGGGTGTTGCTCAATGCGACTGTCGCTCCATCGTGCCTGTCGTCAGTAGATCTCGTGACCCTGGCAGATGTCCAGACCGATCTGGCTGCATCCGGCGAATAAACAATCGAATGTTGATTGCTTATTCGCCGGGTATTAGGCTTTATCGGCAATAGGCGCGTTATACGTAAAATCCAGCTGATTTTATGCGTAACTCAGTTATTTCTGATAAAGTCTACTCTGGAAGGGAGACGTTATCGAGAATGTCTACCTTGCTGACAACCAGGCTATAGCATCGATGAAGACAAACCGCGATTTATACAAAAGCATCGAGGAGCTTATCCAGGAGAAAAGTGAGCAGCCACCCCTGTCTCTTGAGTCATATCTATCGAATTTGCTGCGCAGAGCCGGGCAGATGGCTGACAGGGAAGCACTCAGTATTGAGGAGTTTTTTGCTCTGCTGCGCGATTCCTTCGAGTCTTCGGATGAGATTCCTGACACGGTGATGGTCGAGAATGGCGTCCCCAAGTTTTATGAATGGCAGGCAGCTGTCATATCCCAGATCCAAGACCTGCGAGAGATGGCGGAAAACAAACAGCTTGCGGATCCAAATCGATATTTTGGCATCGATGCGCCCAGTGGATGCCGCTGGTATAACTTCGATCCCTGTTCTTATGTTGAGTGTGGTCTCTTGGCGGTTGGGAAGATGGCGATGATACAGGAAGAGTGTATGTGACGGGAAAAGTCGCCTGCCTTGATGCTGACGGCAACATTGTTGTGTGTGACCCTGAAGAGCTTGATCGTTCTCCCATCGACATTCCTGTGATCACATGGGAACAGCTTTTGGATTTTGTATGGTGTGGGCAGAATTATGAATAGACTTTATCGGCAACAGACGTGCCATGCGTAGACTTCGGCTTATTTGATGCGTAACTCAGTTATTTTCGATAAAGTCTACTAATCTGCAGGAACAGAATCGATCTGCATAGGGCTCTCGTTAGTTTGGATTGATGGGGGCCTTCTACTATTTGTTGTCTACACCCTCATTGTTGTGTTTTATGCGTGTTTTCAGTTAAGTAACGAGCCTCCTTTTGTCATATCTGTTGTCTACCGTTTGACACTCATTACATGTCTCGTCACAATTGGCGTCTTGTTATCTTGTAGTGTCTTGGTTCTCTGATATTGGAAATTTGGATTTTGTCCTCTATGCAAACGTGGTCTTTGACTCTTGGTAGATTATCTCGATGGCTCAATCGTTGGTGGCCATCCGAATCATATATGCTTGTTGGCGCTGCTTTGCTGGTTGGCTTGTTGAGCGGCGTGGGCGTATGGCTTTTCAAGCAGTTGATTGATATCGTCCATTGGGTTGCATTCGATGGTATCGAGGGACTGTTAGCTCCTCTTAGCCTGGGTCTTGTCGCAATATTGCCCCTCCTCGGCGGCCTGGTTGTCGGTGTGACTTTGCGCCTGTTTGTCGGCGAGGAGAGGCATCATGGTGTAGCAGGGATTATCGAGTCTGTCGCGCTGGCAGGTGGACGATTGCGTTATTGGCGTACCCCGGCGAAGATTATCGCTGCTGCTGTGTCGATTGGCAGCGGTGCGTCGGTTGGGCCGGAAGATCCTTCTGTTCAGATTGGCGCCAATCTCGGCTCAATGTTTGGCAGATGGTTCCGTCTCTCTGACGAACGAGTCCGGGCATTGGTCGCTGCCGGCGCTGCCGGAGGTATTGCTGCCGCCTTTAATGCGCCCATTGCCGGTGTATTCTTTGCTTTGGAGATCGTGCTGGGAGAGATCGGTGGGGGCGCATTTGGGATCATTGTGCTGGCTTCGGTTGTCTCGGCCGTATTCACCCAGGCCATTGTTGGCCCACAGCCGGCCTTTCGCGTTCCGGCGTATGCTTTCCATTCCGCGTTAGAGATCCCCTTATATTTGGGGTTGGGTTTGTTGTCAGGGCCGATCGCTGCCATCTATGTTCGATTGCTCTATGTGGTCTCCGATTTCTTTCATGGTTGGCATATTCCACGCTGGCTCAAACCGGCCTGCGCCGGTCTTGCAGTCGGTGTTACTGGCCTCGTATTTCCGCAGATTTTTGGTGTTGGTTACGAGACCATTGAGGAGATCTTGGGCGGGGTGTCCCAAGATGCCTGGCTTCTGATTGCGCTTCTGCTTGCCAAGCTAATCTTGACATCTGTCAGTATTGGTGGAGGGTTCCCAGGTGGTGTCTTTGCGCCGTCGCTCTTTCTGGGCGCAACGCTAGGAGGTGCTTATGGCAGCGCCTGTGTGCTTATCTTCCCCAATCTAGGAATCGACCCACCCGCTTTTGCCATGGTTGGTATGGCTGCCGTGCTGGCGGGCGCAGTTCACGCCCCGCTCACAGCCATCATTCTGTTGTTCGAGATGACCCATGACTACCGCATTATCCTGCCTCTCATGTTTGCCGTGGTGATCAGCCTGTTCATATCACGATGTTTACAGCCTGATTCGGTGTACATGTTGGGTCTGGTACGCAAAGGGATTCGCATCGAGCGGGGCCGTGACGTGGAAGTCCTGGATGCTATTCGCGTCGGGGAAGTCATGCAGACGAGCTTTCTCACTCTCCGTGAGTCAGACTCGCCGGACTCCGCTATCGATACACTCTTCAGGTTACGGATGCATGGATTGCCGGTTGTCGATCAGACTGGGCAATTGGCCGGTATCCTGACGGTGAGCGATGTCGAGACGGCACAGGTCGATGGGGAAGAGCCGAAGACAGTTGGGGAAATCTGTACCCGCGACCTGCTGGTTGCCTATCCCGACGAGACATTAGGGATGGCATTGCGCCGGATGAGTGTTCGTGATGTGGGTCGCCTGCCGGTGGTGGCGCGCGATGATCCACGTCATCTGCTCGGTATTCTCCGTCGCACAGATATGATCCGTGCTTATGATGTCGCGCTGACCCGTCGAGCCACGCTGCGGCATCGCGCCCAACAGGTGCGCCTGGGTATGGTTGGTGGCGTGAGCGTGGAAGAAGTAACCATCGAGCCGGGGACATCTTGCATAGGTCAACGTATGAGCGAGATTCCCTGGCCGCGCGATTGTGTGATCGCCACTGTCCGGCGCGGGCAACGGTTGATCATCCCAAGAGGAGATACTGTTCTGCAAGCCGGTGACATCCTGGCGGTGGTCACTGAAGGTGAGTCACGCCAGGTTGTGCGCGGCATTTGCGAGGAGAGCCGGAACTAACGAACGGTTGCCTCCTTCTCAGGATAAGTCTATAGTTGATGCCATCGAGTTCGCAAAACGGAAACAATCTCAGGTGTTAAGCAAGCATGATGCGTAAAAAAACACCGGCAGAGAAGAAGAACCTCTCCTACAAAAAAGATGTTAGCGCGCCAAAGCGTTGGGATAGGGAGTTGATAAAAACTGGCTCAAGAGAGTATCTTTGATGTCACAATAACGCCGAGAGGC
>JAFGLD010000014.1 GCA_016928235.1 Anaerolineae bacterium
CGACAATCGTAGTGATCAGTTTAAAATCGTAGCCCAAAGATCGCAGATCACAGGGATTGCAGGGTGAATGACACCCTGAAACCATCTGTAATGTTGCCTAACTGTGACTATGTCCAAGAGCATAGTCGTTGCTGTACGATAAAAAAACTGATCACTGATTACTGCTCACCTACCAATGTTAAAAACTTGATCACCGAGTGTTAGCTTTTGACTGTGAACGGTCAACTAAAGCCTATTCCCGTCACTCGTCACTCTTATTCTATGCCTCTTTCGGTATCTCGGTCAACTGAGCCACGAGCGCCAGGCACAGCGCCGCCCCTGATGAGACCAGCGCGACCTGCCAGATAGGCCAGTCGCGAGAATAGGCAAACATAGGAGACAGGGTCGTACCGAGAGACAGAAGCCAGGGCAACAGGATGCCCAGATCGACCAACACAAAGCTCAACAAGACACGGACCACCCAGGACAGGCGAGACGGCGCCGCGCTGACGGCAAAACCCAGCACCAACAGCATCGAGCCCAGCGTGCTCAGCCAGCCGGTCGGCGGATTTTCCAGAAATAAGATCCAATAGATGATCACCATACTGAGGTTGACAATGCCACCACCCACAACGGTACCGGCTAGAATACGAGGAATGGGTTTCAGAATCGTAAACCGCCGGGCTATCAATCGTGTTACAAAAATACCCAGCCCAACCGGCATTCCCAGAAGCAGCCCGCGGTCAAAGGTGATCCGCGCGCCCTGGATAGCCAAAAGGCCACGCATCTCGAGCGTCCAGTAAACCTGGAAGGCGATTCCCAGGATGGCACCCAGCACCGTCATGATAAAGGACGGGATGAGGCGTTCGGCTCTATTCAGTATCTGCCGGAGACCCAGCTGGCCCGAGATTTGCCAACGCACGATGGGAGATACAGACGGCGGAAAATCGCCGGCGACCTCCTGGATGGTAAACAGCGCGGAGCGCGCATAGGGATTTCTATCGCGCTCCCAGGCGCGGACCAGGTCTCCGGTGGCCGTCATGCTGCGAACCTGGCCGATCAGCCGGACTGCCTCTTTGGCCTCGAAGCCGTCGCCCAGCGCGATGGTTGCCAGCTTGCGATCAGCGGTCGGCGTGAACGCGGTCTCCTGCCACTGACCGGCCTGGCTCCCGATCCGCCCTAACAGCTCAAGCGCGTCCATCTGAAACGCGACATCGGCGCCATCAGTAGCCATATCGAGGAGACGCTCGACGGTCATCGGCAGCAGCTTGAGGTGTTTGAACAGGGCATCCGATTCGCGCAGCAGGAGCGCAACAGTCCGCTCGACGGCCGGCACTTCTTCGATTGCGATCGTCTGCGCGCAAACCTGTAAGCGGTCATCCAGCGGGGGCAACCGCAGCCACCACGGCTCGATGCGATGGCCGTGAACCAGCGCGGCACGCAGCATAAACTGCCGCGCCGTGTCGCCCAACGAGGCCAGGATATCATTGGAACGTTCACAAACAGTATCGATGCAGAAGAAGTCGGTGAGGCTTAACTCGATCCGCTCGTCGGCAACGTCCTGGACAGCCAAACCCTTATTCAGAAGGTTGAGCGCGTCTATGCCGTCGTACTGACCGAGATCGAGCTGTTTTTCAGCGTCGTCCAACGCAATACCCAGCTGGGCGCCAGGGGTGTAGGGAACACCCAGCGCGTCATGAACCATCTCAAGAGCCTGCCCGGCAGTGTTGGGCCGGCTCTCCGGATCGGCATGGGTCATCGATCTCAGCACATCATCCAGCTTAGCCGGCAGCTCGGAGTTAACTTGGGAGGCATCAGGCAGCACTTCTCCGGCCTGCAACTGCTTTGAGGCCAGGCTGATCATCCCTTCCCAGGGCAGCTCGCCGGCAAACATCTCATAAAGAACAAGACCCAGAGTATAGATGTCTGATCGGAGTGTCAGAGGCGCGCTGAGCACCTGTTCGGGAGGTGAGTAAGCCGGTGTGCCACGCCCTGTATGGAGCGCCTGGGTGTACTGGGAGAGTATCCTCGCCAGCCCGAAGTCGGTCAGATAGGCATTGCGCTGCGTATCCAACAAAACATTGCTGGGCTTGATGTCTCGATGCACCAGGCGAAGGCCATGGATATATTCCAGGGCCGAGACGATCTGTGACGCCAGCCGCAACACCTCCGGTACCGGCAACGGGCCATCGAACAAGATATCTTCCAGAGAACCGCCGGTGATGTAGCGGGTTACCATATAGCGGAACCGGCCGCTGACGCCAAAATGATAGAGCGGAACGATGTGAGGATGAACCAGGCTGGCCACAGTCTGCGCCTGTTGATCGAAGGCGTTGGGATCGAGCAGGGGATCTTCCGTTTCACAGAGGACAAGCTTGACGGCCACAACAGACTTCTTGATCTCATCGACCCCCGACCAAACAATAGCCTGGCCGCCATGCCCGATCTGCTCAAGCAGTATATATTTCCCTAGCTGATAACCGGGCCGGATTTCTTCAAAAGATAGGATATCCATCAGTTGCCCTGGCTTGAATTGAATAGTATAGAATGGAAGACTACTTCCTGCGCCCTCTGGAGCATCGGCTGTATCGCTATCAACAGTCCCCAATTCTCAATCGCATTTCGCCTTGTCCGGATATATACAGATTCACCATAAAGATAGAGCCCGCAGAGATGCTACTCTTGACACAGACATAACACACAAAATACAAGTTCAGCAAGAGATTTCTGCCCGGCTGACTTCCTGAAAGACAACCTTTATAATAATATTAAACCGTTGTGAGGGACAATTGCGCATCGTAAGATGGTTTTGGCAGGAATTTCACGAAATATTCACGGCAGACACCCTCATAAGAAAGCAGATTGTTGTCTATAATAAGATACCAGACCGGACACATTCCAATAAAGTTACAAAAGGCACCCGTTCCTACCTTCATTGCACGCCTTTCGAACTGTTGGTTTGACATTTCCTCATGGCCAGGGTGTCCTTTTTTCAGTATAAACATGAACAACACCCGGCGTGACCGGCGCAGAACGATGGTTTTTTGAGGTAGACTTAAGCTAAAAGCACCCGCTCAGGTGAAAGTCTTTTCGAACAGCAGCCGGGCACGGGAAGCAGATTCATCATTTGTTTTAGTTTTATCTATCATAACAACAGCAAATATCGAAAAGATGATGATGAACAGGAATGAAGTCGATGGGGGATACATTGAACGATCAACCAGTTGAAGAAAAAGATAGTGGTGAGACAGGGAAAAAGGAGGCGGATGCTGAGAAGGCGGCGAAAGCTCGCGTCACAACGATGCGGGTTTCCGATGCTCAATTTGAGGCATTAGATATCACCCCTAAGCTCGCCAAGGTGCCGGCTGACGCGCTGGGGCTATTCATCATGAACTCCGACGACCCGGTGCTGATCAAAGGCGCTCAGCGCGTGACACTGGGCCGGCATGTCGAAGGCGGAACACCGGTATCGATTGATCTGACCGATTATGGCGCGGCGCTGCTGGGTGTCTCTCGCCAACATGCCGCCATCTTGATCTCGCAAGACATGTATCTCTTGCAAGACCTGGGCAGCACCAACGGCACCTGGCTCAACGAAGTCCGTTTGCCGCCGCACATTCCACGTACGCTCAAAAACGGCGACATGATCCGGCTGGGCCAGATCAGACTATACGTGGTTTTCCATAGCGTCAAAGCCAATCACGATCCGGATACGGCCAAGACTGCGACGATCAACAAGAACAACTTGCTTCACGATAGCGTCATTCTCCTTGAGCCGGATGTGCGGGTTGCCGTTACTTCGGTCAGCAAACTGACCCCCCACTACTTGACTGCCGATATCGCGCCATACCTGGAAGCAATCGAGCAAATGCAGCACGTTATCGATAGCATCAGAGGCCACAAACTGCGCGGGCTGCACATTCAGGCCATCAAACAAGGCCCGCCGATATCGGTCAAGCTGGAGGGAGCGCCAGAGACAATCCACCTGCTGCGCACCATCGTCGGCGCCTGGCGATCTCAACATGCCGCAACACTCTCCAAGGTTGCCCATATCATCGCTGAGAGCCGGGAATTGAGTACCAACGCTGAGCTTGAGCAATCATTACGAGAGGCCCAAACCGAGTTAGCGCAAGAAATCCTGGCCCAGATAGCCGGCGGGATGACCGAGCCGGAACGCGAACCATATGTGAAACAATTGTTGGGCCCACTGGATGTTGTGACAACCAGCCCGCTGAAGGTAGCCGCAGAGCTGTAGCCGCAAGGATCGAAGGACAGATAACCGAACAGGAGGTATGTTCCGCCAAGCGGAACATACCTCCTGTTGAGAAGATACCAAAACACCAATCACCAGTCCGGGCTGGTTACCTCCTATCCCCATAAGCGTTAACTTAAGCATGATGCGCTATCGCTGATGCCGAAAACCGGGTTTTTCTCCTGCTTTCATTTTTCTTGTCTCCTCAGCTTTCTATCGCTTCTTTACTATACCCCTGATGAGGGGACATTTGTCACCATATAGGTTTTTCGCCTGGGAGAAGACACACCAATTCCTTAAGTTAACGCCTATGCCCCCTATCCCCCTATTGCCCCATCTCCACATTGCTGTTCGAGGGACGTCGACTATACTTATGGGTAAACGACAAATGATGAGTGAATAGGGCACTTGTTGCCTCGTATTCGCCGACCGCCCACAGGACATCGAAACAGGTAGGCATGAAAAAGTTGAGCAACCGCACAACAGGTTCCCTGTATGACAGGTTCAGAGCCGGCCATAAAGCTGTGGCAGATCTGGGCAGGCTGGAGTTACAGGGTGTCGACCTGATCGACCTGATGCGCCGGGCCGTCGAGATGGTCGCCAATATCTTGAATGCGCCTTTCTGCGAGGCCCTGGAGTTGCTCCCTGACGATCGGTACCTCCTTCTGCAAGCAGGCATCGGGTGGGACAAGGAGATGATCGGCACTGCCAGGATCGATGTTACCGAGACATCTCAGATTGGCCACAGCTTGTTGTTTGATGAGCCTGTGATCACCTTTGATCTTGAGGGAGAAGGCCGTTTTACAGAAACCGTGCTTTCGCCTAAGAATGCGCGGATGGCCAGCAGCATCACGGCTCCCATTGGCAACAGGAGCAACCCGTTCGGAGTACTGGGAGCCCATGCCGTCGAACACTATGCATTTATCTACGAAGATCTCAGTTTCTTACAGTCGGTCGCTAACATACTGGCAGCCGGGTTCGAACGCCAACGGTCCAGCGAGGCCCTCAAAGTGGTCACCTGGCGGATGCGGAATGTCCTCGATAACCCTGACAGAGTATTCTTCTCGGTTGATATGGTCAGCAATACCATGCTGCACGTCTCCCTGGCATGTGAGGATCTGTATGGTGTCCCTCAGCAGACCTTCTTCAGAAACAGCAAGTTGTGGCGAGAGGCGGTCTACCCTGATGACCGCGCAATGCATGAAGCCCAGGTCGCTCAGCTCTATATGGGCAAGGCCCTCTCGCTCCAACACCGCATCTTGCGCTCCGACGGAGACATCCGGTGGGTGCAGAGCAAGATCGAGCCCACACTTGGGGCGGACGGAAAGCTCAAACGCCTCGACGCCGTTGTGTCTGACATTACCAAACGCATACAGGTCGAGCAGGCTTTGCGGTCGAGCGAGCAGGATTACCAACAACTCTTCGATAACATCAATGAGGTTTGCTTCATCATCGACCGGGAATGGCGTTACAAGCACCTGAACCGCGCCGCCTCTAAGATCACCCGTATTGGCGTAGACAGCCTGGTTGGTCAATATGTAGCAATCGCCTTTCCCGGCATCGAAGACACCGAACAGTATCAAGCCTACAAACAGGCCATGGAGACCGGGCAGCCGCAACAGTTCACCAGCAGTCACATTCTCCCCGGCGGCACACCGGACATCTTCGAGGTATTTGTTTACCCGATACCCACCGGTATCTTATGCGTGGCCCAGGACACAGCCGATCGCGATCGGGCTGAGGCCGCCGAGCGCGAGCGCCGGGCCCTGGCCGAAGTCCTGCGTGACACAGCCGAAGCGCTCAACAGCATCCTCGACTTCGAAGAAGTGCTGGACCGCATCCTGGCCAATATTCGACGAGTGGTACCTTCTGAGGCTGCCTATGTCCTTCTGATTGAGGAGGGGATTGCCCGCGTCGTCCGCAGCCGGGAATATGTACTCGATCAACGTGCGGCCAGCGACCTGCTTCCGCTGCGCTTCCAGGTCGTCGAGGTGCCCTTCATGCGCCGGATCGCCGAGACCAGCCAGCCACTGGTGATCTCCAATACAGACGAGGAGCCGGATTGGGCCGGCGATGCTCCAATCGCCTGGATTCGCTCGTGTGCATGCGCGCCGATCCAATCCGAGGGTAAGGTGATCGGGTTTATCCTGTTGGCCAGTGTGGCTTCCGGCTTCTTCGATATCGCTCAGGCTGACCGTCTGAAGATCTTTGCCGATCAGGCAGCTGTGGCCATCAAGAACTCACGTTTGTATGAGAACGAACGCCGTGAGCGTATCCTGGCCCAGACGCTGCGTAAGACGGCAGAGGCACTGGCCAGCTCCGCATCACTCGATGAAAAATTGGGGCTGATCATCGTTCATCTGGGCGAGGTAATCCGCTATGACTGGGCGGCCGTCTTTGCCATCGAAGCAGAACAGCTTCGTCTGGCTGCGTTGAACGGTTTCCCCGACCCCAACAATTTGCTGGGGCGGATCAGTCATGCCTCCAGCATGCCGATCGTGCGCGAGGCGATCATTATGGAGGGGCCACTGCTCATTCCGGATGTCAGGGAAGACGCACAATGGGTCGAGCTTCCGGGCCTGTCATCGCCAACCCACGCCTGGATCGGCATACCGCTGATTGCCAAGGATGATGTACTCGGTTTTCTCAGTATCGGCAGCTATCATCGGGATGCCTATGGGACTAATGATCTGGAAGTCGCGGTGGCTTTTGGCAACCAGGCCACACTGGCCATCGAAAAAGCTTCGATGATGGTTCAATTGCAAAGCAGCCTGTCCGATCTGCACGAGGCCAAAGTGCATCTAGAACGAACAGCGCGTTTGTCGGCCGCGGGCGAGGTCGCCGCGGGCGTGGCGCACCAGATCAACAATCCCCTGACGGCCGTGATCGCCCAAACTCACCTGCTGCAAAAGAAGCTGTCTGCCGATCACCCCGGCTACAAATCGGTCGTCGTCATCCAGGATGCCGCGCTGCGGGCTGCTAATGTCGTCCAAAGACTGCTCAATCTCTCGCGCACACAAGCCTACGAGATGCAGTCGATCGATGTCAATCTCTCTCTCAAGAATTCGATCAGCCTGGTGAATGCTCAAAGCGAGCTGGACGTGGCGCGATTTGTCAGCGAGCTGGCAGATGACCTGCCGCCCATTCAGGCCAGCCAGCCACACCTGGAGGATGCCTGGATCAATCTACTGATCAATGCCCGAGACGCAGTCGGCAGGATGAAAGACGGGAGCATCAAGGTATCCAGTAAGCTGCTGCCCCAGAATGGGATGATCGAGATCCGTATACAGGACAATGGCCCCGGTATTTCCCAGGAAAACCTGGAACGTCTTTTCAACCCCTTCTTCACCACCAAGTTGCACGGCACCGGTCTGGGGTTATCGATTTGCCACGAGATCATCACACGGCACGGCGGTACAATTGAAGCCGAGAGTAAGGTGGGAGAAGGAACGACATTTGTGGTCATCCTGCCTGTCGATGGGGATTGGGGGATAGGGGGATCAGTATGAGTGCTAATCACAACATAGAGGGGATCACGTATCGTGGGTTACATTCTAGTCGTTGATGATGACAAAGATGTCCTGATCTCGATTGTCGAGATATTGGAAGATTCCGACTATACGGTGAAAGCCGCTTCCAATGGTCAGGCTGCGCTGGATCTGATTGCCAAACAGCTACCCGACCTGGTCGTGTTGGATATTGTGATGCCGGATATGGACGGGCTGGAGGTCTGCCGGCGCATTCGGGCCGATCCTTTCACATCAAAGCTGCCGGTTATCTTCTTGACGGCACGAGGGCGAGCAACTGACATCGTCCACGGGCTTGATACCGGCGGTGATGATTACCTGACCAAGCCCTTCGAAGTCATCGAGCTGCCCGCCAGGATACGCGCGCTGTTACGGCGCGCGCCCGGTGGCGTACTCGAGTCAGGAGAGGAATACCTGACCATCGGCGACATGCGGCTCCATCTCAAACAGACCGAAGTGCAGATCAGCGGGAAGATAATCGAGTTAACACCTGTCGAGCATCGCCTGTTGCATTGCCTGATGGTCCACACCGGCCAGCCGGTCTCCATCGATCAGTTGCTTCAAGAGGTGTGGGGCTACCCGCCAGGCGTCGGTGACCCCAACCTGGTACATGTCCACATCGTCAAGCTGCGTGGCAAGATCGAGCCGGACAGCGAACACCCACGTCTCATTCGCAACCTGCGAGGTCGAGGATATGTGGTATAGCTCACTGCACCCCACCCAAAAGGCACAAGAGGGTGTACAAAGACACCCTCCTCATTGATTTCCGGCAGTATGTTGGTCGTTAACTTATCCGTCACCAGAGTCTTTAGAAGACACAGCCGGCTCGTTTTTGGCCCCCGGCTTGGGAACAGGTTTTTGCTTGGATGCCACGCTGGGAGCCGGTGGCGCCTTGGCCTGGACATCCGGTTGCGAAGATCCCTTCTCGGCGGGCACAGGCGACTGCTTCTCAGCGATCACTGCTGGAGGCTTGGGAACATCAGGTAGTTCGACCTTTTCTTCCATAGTAACCACGCCTTGAATAAAAGCTCCCTCTTCGGTCACCAGCTTCTCGAGCCGGAGATCGCCCCCTATACGGCCGGTGCGCGCAACGGCAACCCTCCGGGCAAGAATATTGCCACGCACCTGACCGCCGATATCAGCCGCCTCACCGGTCAGATCGCCCTCTAGCTTGCCGTGCTCTCCTACAGCCACCTTGGCTTGTGAAGTGATATTCCCGACAAATGTGCCGTGAATGCGTACGTTACCCTCCGTTTTGAGATTACCCTCAAAACGGGCTCCCGTCCCTAAGACAGTATCGATAACGGGAGCGACGGGAGCCGATTTGGTTTGAACTGGAGTTTCTGCCTTCTTCTTTTTTGAATCGCCAAGCAGTTCGCGAAACACGATTACCCCTCCTGGGACAAATTCTTAGACAATGCCCTCACTATGGTTCACAAAAATACAGAAAAACATTCCTGGGTTTATATAGCTTTTCAGAAAAAGAACTGGAATTCGGGATTAGGTTTCTTGTGTGAAAAATGCCCAAAGATTCCAAACTGTGATCTGAATGTCTGTAGTTTGTTGGCGCCGAGGTTGCCTCGGCACCGAACCGGGCAAACAACAACACTCTCTACTCCACCGGGAAAAGTGTCAGTCATCAGCCCGCAGTTCCTGCGCGATCTTTTCCGTCTTGCGTTTGGCTCGATGCTGACCATAGAGACGATCACAAAACGAGTAGACAACCGAGACCAGATCCTCCAGCAAATCCTCCCGACCATCCTCAGCCAGATTGACAACTTCTACCCGCCGACCTTGTGTTTCAAGCAGCGTTTGGATGTAGTTGAACCCGAAACGGGTCAGACGGTCTTGACGCTCAACAACTATCAGCGTGATACTGCTGTCGGCCAACACATTGAGCAATCGCTTCCGATTGTCATTGATCCCAGACCCAACTTCTTTAACTACCTCCGCTACTTGCCATCCTTTGGCCATACAGTAGGCAATCAGCCGTTCCGTCTGGCTTTCCAGATTGGCCCGATTTTCAGAAGGCGATACCCGCGCATAAATGGCTACCTTTTGGGATTGTTGCGGACGATCTCCTTCCGTGATGATGATCGTTCCGGTGTCCATCTGGTAGCCGCGTATCCTGCCGGCCTGATACCATTTCCAGGCCGTTTTGTAGGTCACTCCTACTTTCCTCGCGTATTCGCTCAGCTTCATGCTGGTCAGTATACCATAAAATCTCAAAAGGGCTTATAATGACACAAATCAAACCCGCGCCAATGATACCCATCTCGCGCCACACAGCCAATCGATCACATGCGTTTGCAAAACATGTCAGGAAGCAGGATTTCTCGCTGAGAATTTCTATAGATTCCTGTCTGCGTGGAAATGACATGGTTCCAAGTTTCAGATATAGTTGTTCAGATAAGTCTTTGCAGCGATTGAGCAAGGGACAAGAAAAAGATAAAAGGTAAGAAAGTAAACAGGTAAGGGGACACAGGTCATGCTTCGCGCCATTACCTGTTATCTTTTACCCATTTACCTTTTTGCGACCAGGTGAAA
>JAFGLD010000216.1 GCA_016928235.1 Anaerolineae bacterium
AGTTTTTAACATTGGCAGGTGATCAGTTTTCAGTGATCAGTGATCAGTTTAAAATCGTAGCCCAAAGATCGCAGATCACAGGGATTGTAGGGTGAATGACACCCTGAAAACATCTATATTGCTGCCTAACTGTGACTATGTCCAAGAGCACAGTCGTTGCTGTGCGAGAAAAAACTGATCACTGAAAACTGAAAACTGATCACCTAAACCAGACAGAACAAAAACTTGATCATCGAGTTATGGATATGACAATAAAATTTGGCGTTTATGTTCCAAATTTCGGCCCTTATGGTGACGCTCGGGCTTTAGCGACATTGGCCCGCGAGGCTGAAGATGCCGGATGGGATGGTTTTTTCATATGGGATCATATTGCCAGGCAATGGCCAACCAATCTGGTCGATCCCTGGATCGCCCTGGCAGCGATTGCCATGGCAACCAGGCATGTGCAGATTGGTGCGCTAGTGACACCGATCCCGCGTCGTCGCCCCTGGAAGCTGGCCCGCGAGATCGTATCCCTGGATCATCTGTCGGGCGGGCGGTTGGTATTTGGCGCGGGCATGGGAAGCGGGTATGGAGCCGAGTGGGAGGATCTGGATGAAGTGGGCGAGCCACTGGTGCGCGGAAAGATGCTCGACGAAGGATTGGCTGTGCTGGAAGGACTTTGCAGTGGAGACACATTCAGCTATGCCGGCACCTATTACCACGTGCAGGAGGCACTTTTTTTACCCCGACCGGTACAGTCGCCACGCATTCCTATCTGGGTGGCCGGCTACTGGCCCAATCAAGCACCAATGCGTCGTGCTGCTCGTTGGGATGGCATGTTCCCTATTTACGATCGGTTTGGCGTAGGGAAGCTGGATGAGTTTAGCGAGTCGGTGACGTTTGTGTTGGAGCAGCGGGCCCGGATCGGAGCAAGTGGCCCGTTCGACATCATCTATCGAGGGATATCACAACCGGGAAGTGAGGGAATAGAAACTGCTGCACAGTTTGCAGCAGCAGGCGCAACATGGTGGCTCGAGCATCTCATCCCGATGGTGTTTGGCATCGATGACTGGCAAACAATCTGGCCGGTTGAGGCCATGCGCGAACGCATACAACAGGGGCCACCGCGGTCTAACGCTCGTTCCAGCCATGCAGGCACACCGAGCTAGGCCGTCAATCGTTAGCATAACAATCTGCCTTGGGTTATTATTGCTTGCATGAGCGACGATCCTCGATCCACGCGCCAACCATTCGGCGAACGCGACGATGAAGAAAAGAAACTCCCTTTTGGTTCTCGGCCTCGTCCCACGAGACCATCTTCTCCCTGGGAAACACAGCCTGATGAACTATCTGAAGATCCACCGTTCGAATCGACATCCGGCTATCCCCTACCACCGGCCCAGTCATCAAGACACTCTTCCTCAGAATCGCTAGACTCGATCCTGGGAAATGAGGACGACCTATCTCGACTTCCATGGGACACACTCCTTTCGGACGTCGATACGCCCGCGGGGTCGTCTCAATCCGGACCGCGAGATATGAGGGAGTCTACGGCAGGTTCGCCTGCCCGGCCCAGTCAGAACAGCGCATCAGTGCCACAAACCCGGCAAGCAGATCGAGGTTGGCATCGGCCTGAGCGACCGCTCCTCAAGCGTCGATCCCATCCACAAGAGATTACTGCTGCATCTTACGTTAGCGATCTACCTGAGGAGGAAGAAGAGCGGGTCGAGATCGTGATTCGATTTGGCACTGTATTTCGCTCTATGGGTGTCATTCTACTGACGGCAGTAGTGGTTGCCACTCTGCTGACCTGGTGGACGCCCAACGAATTCCTGCCTCAAAAATCGGCAGACCAGCTTGCTATTGCACATGCCACACAGGCCAGGCAACAGCTTGCTACCCATATTCCGGAGCGAACGATTGGCATCGTAAGTGGTCACCGCGGTATCTACCCGTCCACCGGCCAGCTCGATCCTGGCGCAGTCTGTCCGGATGGTCTGACCGAGCAGCAGATCAACGAAAATGTTGCCATAAAGGTCAAATCGCTGCTTGAACGGGAAGATTACCAGGTTGATCTGTTGGATGAATTTGATGAACGCTTAAGAAGCTATCATGCACTGGCCGTCGTATCGATCCATGCCGATTCATGCGATTACATCAACGATCTGGCCACCGGGTTCAAGATTGCCGGTTTTGCCTATTCTACTGTTCCGGATGCCGATGCGCGATTGGTGGCCTGTCTGACCGATCGTTATGCAGCCGCGACTGGCCTACCACTGCATCCCAGCATCACTGACGATATGACCAACTATCATAATTTTCAGGAGCTTGCTCCTGATACACCTGGGGTAGTAATCGAGATCGGTTTCCTTCATCTGGATCGGATTTTGCTCACCGAGCGCGCAGACGCCGTCGCGTATGGAATCGCCGATGGCATATTGTGTTTCCTGCGCAATGAGCTGCCCGCCGGCGAGTCCACCGAAACCCTGTTGGAAACTACGGCTACACCAGTACCCTAGCATTTCGGGGCATAAGTAAACCCATAGTGATGGCTTGCTCCGAAATACTTAAACAGTTGGGCATGAAAGGCATCTCTAACTACGGGTTTATTTGCGCCCAACTGTACTAGCAGGAGAAACATCATGACGGAAACTAAAGAGATTGTTGTTTATTCTCGCACATCCTTTTGCCCCTACATCTCCAAGGCGCATCGGGTTTTTGAACAATATGGCGTGTCTTACCGTGAAATCATGATCGATCAGGATCAAGAGGCTGCCAGGCGCGTCGAAGCATGGACCGGTTTTCTCTCTGTGCCAACCATCATCGTGGCACGCCCCGGAGAAGACCTCCCCTACGAGGATCCGGTGCCGTTACCTCCAGGCGCCAGCCCACGGGGCGTCGACCGGGGCAGCATGATCACCGAAGCCGGCGAAGCAGAATTGACCAATTGGCTGAAGCGGAATGGTTTTATCGACAAGTAGGCAATCGAACGCCAGGCCGGATCGAGCTAGACCCCATCTTGGGAAAAGCTTCCCAAAAGACTGACAAATGCGTCGGGCGGCTTGATTGCCAATCGCTTGTCTTCGATCTCATAGGGGAACAGCGTAAATTTGTCGTCGTGATACCAGTACAGGTTGGGGCTGATCGCTCCAGGCCCATCATGGTACATTCCATTAGTCACAAAAATGAGCGTGTGGACGACTTTAACAACCTCGATATCGCGGATCGGGTAACACAGCATGGCATGACGTGTCGGCACGCTGATCAGCACCCCATATGGGCCTATGCAGGCCGGATAATACTTCAATAGCAGTGCGTAGGTCGACACATAGAAACTATCACCGGCAAATAAGATGACCTTGACTCCATTGCCCGCATCGATCTCCGATATTTCCGGCCGAGGCATTTTGCGAACATTCGCAAGACCGATCTTAAAAAGCTCTTCGGCAGACTTGTTCCAATGATCGGCATCTTCGGGGCGTACTTGCCGAATAGTGCTAGGCAAATCAAAAACAAGCGTAGAAACAACACCGTCCAGATCGCGGCGGACGATACACTTTTCCTCGCCAATCGTCTGCATGTGACGGTCCGGCCACAGCCGGACAGCAAGTAGATTATAGGCTAAGTAAAAATTGGCTATCTGCCCCTCAAATTCCGTCGAATGCTTGTGGGTCTCCCACAGGCCGTCAAAATGGTGAAAGACGATTTGCTTCCAGTCCTTTTTGTGGTTTCGTCGGCAAAGCTGGGCCAGGTTCAAAAGCCCACATTTGAACGTGGGAGGCCAGTTGAGAGAATTTTCGTGGAATAGAACAACACCATCCTCGATCACGATCGTTTCGTTCTGGCTCCTGAAATAATCATGAACCAAAGTAATAAAAGTATGGTAATCCTTAACTGTAAAGAAGGATGCCCAATCTGGAGGAGATTCTTTTTTGCCTAAAAAATCAAAAAGAGGCACTGAACACGTCTCGATTGACTCGTTTGAAAGAACCGTCAAGCACTGTTTGCAGATGACAACCCGCTCGACACAGCATTAGATCCTGACAACCTCTTCCATCTCCATTCCATCTACCAACAAATCGGTCAGCTCATTGCGCGTACCGTTGTAGAGGGCAACCGATCCATGGCCTGGCAGGACAGCAATGATTGCTTTATCACCGAGTTGTCCCGGCGTCTGGAAGTGCTCAGATTGGAAGATGGCCGAAAGCAGGTGCAGTTCGGCGTCACGCGAGCCACAGGGGAAATCGATCTCCGGGAAACGGTGGGAGTCCGGGTAGACAATATCGACACGTTCCGGCTCTTTGATGCTATCATGCCGGGGCTGCCGGTGAAAGTGATCGATGACGGTCACCTTGGGCTGCATTCCCTCCGGGAGGATATCGATACGCTCGTGGCGGTTAAAGTGATCCTGTAGATAGCTAAAAAAGCTATCGAAGCTGTTGACCAGCCCGGCATTAACCAAGGCCCCGGCCAGATAGATCATGCCGTTCTCGTGTGTTTCCACCGAAGGGGCAATGTAGCCAATTGGGCAATCATGAGGAAGAGCAAGAACGTACCCATGCCAGGTTAGCTGGCTGACGGGAACGATGTGTCCATCGAGGGGATCGGAGCTGACGTTAATCTTGTTGCCGCCGGAAGTCGTCACGCCCATAATGCGCCAACCGGGGACAATCTGGCTGCGCATGCCTTCACCCAGGGCCGCGCGTTTCAAGAACCTGAGCACACTGCGAACCTGTCCTCCCGTTCCATATTGAACCAGTGGAACTTCGTCTTCGATGATGCCCGCCGTGCCGAGTCGCTGTGCTGTGCGAGCAATCTCGTGGTGAATGGATAGATCAGACCATTCACGCCAGGACATCGACGTTCTGATCTCACCGCTCTGGTTATTGATCTTCTCGGCGCTAACATTTGCCTGTATACGAAGCGCCAGTTGATCGAGAATATTCTGCTCGTTCGCATTGAGCATACGGTTATTCCCGGCCATACTAGCCCACAGTGCTCGCCTGAGCTGACCGCCATCCAGGCTGCCTTCTGCCAGGATACCGATATGGCTGGCCTTTTTGACCAGCTGCCCTCGTGCCAGGTCAAAGAGAGGAGATTGTGGAATTGCTTCAAGCGTATTGATGATCAGCATCATGCCACGCGGTTTGGGAAGCTGGCCAAGCAGCGTGAGCGGGCTGATCTCCTCTTCCATATCTCTACCGCATACAATACCAAGCTGTGCTCCCACACCCAGCACGGTTTCTTGCTCTGGCGTGTCGATAACGAGGCAGCCCCTTGCCTCCAGACGGCGACAGAGTTGTTCCAGGATGTGAGATTGCAGATTGTTGTGGGGCATACCGCTGATCCAGATATTAAAAGGATGCGGCTGCCAGGATTTCACGCAATCAGTGATTGCCGTTAATGGGTTGTAGCTGACCATTCATACCCCTCGCAACGTTAACAGGTAACGGGATTATAGCTCGATTTACATGATGTGCATCATTTTTCAGGCTTGAGAGGATGTCGTCGGCAAACAAGCTCGGCCCCGTCAACCAGGCGGGTCTGAGGCCCGTTCCTACAAGATATGACGATTCGCAGACAAGCTCTTAGGATATGAGGAATGCCTACTCCTTGAAATGCATTTCCCCCTCCCCCAGACCACTCGGGTTGGCATAGAGCTATCATCTGAAGGATAATGCTTCTTGTAACTCGATGATCAAGTTTTTAACATTGGCAGGTGATCAGTTTTCAGTGATCAGTGATCAGTTTAAAACCGTAGCCCAAAGATCGCAGATCACAGGGATTGCAGGGTGAATGACACCCTGAAAACATCTATATTGCTGCCTAACTGTGACTATGTC
>JAFGLD010000217.1 GCA_016928235.1 Anaerolineae bacterium
CTCGATGAGTGTCAGCTCCACCAGGATGCTGTGTCCTTCAAAGCTGGTATCGACCTGCACGTAGGCATTGCCGTCATACTCAGCCTGGTTGACAGTGATGGTGGTTGGTACGTCCTGAGCGCACAGGAAGGGATCGTATCCCCCACCGCGCTCGTCGAATGAGGCCACGACTGCATCATAGCGCTCGATCATCTCAGGCCCCAGCTCCGGGCGCGACCGGTATGAGCCGTCGGCCATCGGATTGTGGCGCTCCTGAGTGTCCGGGTCGAACTGACCGTAGTCAATCGCCCAGGCGTAGAAGCTTTCGACGACTGCTTCCGGTGATTGGACCGGTTCCTTGGCCGCGGCGTCAGGCACCGCACAGCCGCTCAGCACCACACCAATCAAAACCATCGCGACAACCATCATTAAACCAGCAGTTTTGTTAGACATATCTTTGCATCTCCTATGTTAAGGTGTATCAAACCATTTACACCTCTATAGTAGGCTGAAAGCGGGCTTGATGAGCCGTGCAACAAGAGGGTTGGAAGGCTGCCTGTGGAGCGGGTTACGAACCTGTCCGGGTGGATAGGGAGGATAAGGGACACGTCAGCGCGATAGTGGTGCCTTTGCCTTTCACGCTGTCAAGAGTCAGCGATGCGCCAATGGCTGTGGCCCGCTCGCGCATGATGCTCAGGCCGAAGTGGCCGGCAGGGGGTTGCTGCGGGTCAAAGCCCTGCCCGTCATCCTCGATGGTGAGGGTAAGTGCGCCTTCGATGCTTCTCAGCCGGACGGTGACTCGATTTGCCGAGGCGTGCCTGGCGGCATTCGTCAGCGCTTCCTGGGTGATCCGGTAGAAGGCAATCTTGATATCGGCAGGCAGCAGCCCTACATCTTCAACCTGTATCTTTACAGGGAGCCGGTAGCGTCCGGTAATCGCCTGAGCAAGCTGCTGGAACAGCTCTCCCAGCTCAGCCTGGAGCAGCCGCTCCGGGCGCAGCTCGACGAGCAAAGTCCGCAGCTCTGCATGAGCACCGCGTGTCAGCTCGCCCAGTGTTTTGATCTGCTCTCGTGCTTTGTCAGGCTGCTTTTCCAGCAGAGAGGGCAGCACATCGGCAATCAGGCTGGCAGAGAACAGTGTCTGCGATACGGCATCGTGCAGCTCACGGGCTAAGCGGTTGCGCTCGGCCAGGGTGGCTTCTTGATGGGCCTGCTTGTGGCGAGCGATCTGGTCAAGCATGCTCTGAAAGTCGTGAAGCAGGTACCAGGCCTCTGACTCGGGGCGGAAGTCTACAACAGGCACAACCGGTATGGTATCCGGCTCGTGGCGGACCTGGCGAAACAGGTCGATCAGGATGCGGTAGCTCATGGCAATTGGACGCAGCGCCAACCAGACGATGGCAAGAATAAGAAGAAAGACACCCAGCGCAAGCAGCAGTGAGGTGATGGTATAGGCCTGGTTGTCGGCCTCGATGTCGCCCAGGTACATCCCCGCTCCCACCAGGGCATCCCATTCAGGTACGCTGACGATATAGGAGATCTTGCGTTCCGGTCTATCGCTGCCGGGAGGAACGTACCAGTATTCAACGAATCCTTCGCCCTCGGTCGTGGCAACCTCGATCATTTCCCGAACGAAGTAAGCACCCTGGACATCCGTCAGATCGTATTGGTTGGTGTATTCCAGCTCCTGCTCAAACGGCTGCACCAGGACAACGCCGCTGTTGGTGATCATAAACAGGTAGTCTTCGCCCAGCCGGTACCGGTAGGTCATCTCGCGCAGGGTGATGGCTCCGTCGCGGCGGAGCTGTTCCATCGATGAGGTGCCACTGTCGATGTACTCCTCATTCCTGAACGGATCGAGTGAAGCCAGCCCCAGATCGACAATGCGCTGAAGCTCGCTTTTTCGCACGTCGAGCAAGCGCTGCGTGTAGCTGTTGATGAAATACATCGATAGGGCCACGTAGCCGCCACAGACAAGGGTAATGGCAATCCCAACCCGGAGAATGCTGCCACTGGACAGCCAGGATCTTCTTAGTTGCCTGTTCTGTAAAGACATATCAGGAATTACGGTAGACAAATGAATCGAGCATCATGTTGATGATGGTCTCTAACCTGGTATCGACCGGGCCTTCGCGGCTGATAACCCGGAGGGCTACTCGTAAGGCATCATCGGTTGGATGCAGGATGATGTAGTACTGCTCGCCTCTAAATTGTTCTTCGCTCAAAACCTGGTACCCGGCGGCAGTTTGCAGCGTCTGGGCGGAGGCCGACTTCGGGAACACAAGCCGGTATTCTGATATCGCTCCGGTGCTGATTACCAACGCCACCGGGAGTGGCCCATCTTGGTCGGAGAAGGTCACATAGCCCTCGACCGGATCGATGTCACGCGGGTCGTCGACGGTGGTTTCATAGACGATCCAACCGCCGGGGTAATCTACCCCAAAGTCATAGTCCTGATTTCGGTAGCGCAGCCATTCACTTCCAGGTTCGGAAGGCAGGTCTGTCGGCGGCGGTGATTGGGGTACCGAGGATTCGCTGCCCAGACAGGTAATGGTATCGATCAGCCATCTGTCGTTTTCCCGGATCATCTCTACATCTATCCTGGTTGCAGGAGTTCCGGGAAAGCCAGCATAGGCCCTGATGGTGGCCTGGCTGCCGGACGTTTCGAGGGTTTCAAACGAGAATTCGGGCGGGCGATCTTGCGCACAGACAAATGGGTCATATCCGCCTCCTTGCGGATCAAAGGAAGCCAGTATCTCGTCGATGCCGGTCACGAGGTCATCGGTCATGTACTGGCGCAGTGTGCTGTTGTCTTTGTAGGCTCTGGTGACGAGCGGGTTGCCGGGGTAGTTGGTATAAGCACCATAGAAGGCGGCCAGCGTGTCTATGGGAGATTGTTGGCCATTGGCCGTAATTGATATGGCCGTATCGGAGGAGGTCGATGCCGCAGCATCAGTCTCGGGAAAGGTGCTGGTGGACCGGCACGCTGCAAGAGATAGGATGGTAAGCAGAAGAATATTCGTGTTTTTGTTCATCATTGGCTAAAACCTGTGATGGATCACTCACAAACATAACAACTGGCATCAGATGGCCAGATAGTTGCCGACCATCTATATATCTGTGTCTGAAGTGTAACCCAAAGCCGGCCAAATTGGATCACATCAGCAGGTAGTGTCGATCCTGTCCTTGTGGATAGGTTGGTACTCACTCCTCCAATATTGTAGGAATATGGGTAACAAATAGGCCTTGGGTTCAAGTATCAAGTGCGACGACAAGATAGTAAAAAATGGGGTATATTCCAACACGAGGAGTATGGTCATCTTATGGAATTGTGTAGCCCTCTTTGCGTTTCGGCTCCGTAGATAGCCGCACCCAGACATGCGATGCACCTTTCTTCGAAGGCGCCGACCACTTCACCTTGAACCGCTCCGGGTGCTTCTCGATGAATTGCAGTAGGTTCTTGCAGCCGCAACATGAGGGCTGGAAATCCGCAAAAGCCTGGTGAAGATAGTCACCGATGTCACCTAGATGCCGCCATCCATAAGCTTTTGTGGTCGTCCTGATGACCGCTTCAATGGCCACGATGACATCTTGCTCGGTGTAATCAACGAGTGGCTCATCGGGCAGCGGCGGCTGGACAGATTTGGGCCTTGGGGGCGGAGTAGGATCTTTCCTTTTCTTCTGCCTGTTCTTGCGACTCTTGCCTGGCGGCTCGATCAGCTCAAACGCTGCACCGTATTTCCAGATGACCTGCTCTCTCAAATCCTCACGTTTATCGTCCGGCGTCAGGAAGGCGATCTCCGAGCGCTCCCAGTCCCGATCTCGGATCATGTCTCGATCCAGCTTGGCATTGCAGCGCCTGCATAATCCCAGATCGTTGACCACAGCCGGTGAATCGCACGCAACGCAAATAGTATCCAGAACGACCTGATACTCATCCCAACCCTCATCATCCTCGAAGTCAAGCATTCGACTTTTCCCTCGCGCAAGCAAGATCGTCAGATAGTCCATTGTACTACAGGAACCTGTGCCCCCAGTCGATTTCCTCCCTCGTGTGTGCTTATGCTATGAGCAGGCACTGACGACGAAAAGGGGTATTCACACCTGTTGCACACAGATCTCCGCTAAATGAGACACTGGCCTCCACACTCATGCCCCAGCATTCTTCCCAAGCGCGCTTCGTTGTCTCTCCTTAGCGTCCTCTGTGCTCTTCCTCAACCAACCCCGCCACTCCACATCCCTCCTGCACAAGCCCGTGGCGGATCTTCGTCTGCGTTTGGAAGACAAGGATGCAACTCTGCCCCACACGCTACCACGATGGGCTCCACCCTTGATACGTGGAGCCCATCGTGGTGAGAGGGGGGCAGATGTTGCACCTTTCCAAACGCAGACTTCGATGTTCCGCCACGAGCAGCAGGGAAGATTACGCA
>JAFGLD010000015.1 GCA_016928235.1 Anaerolineae bacterium
CCTCAAAATCAGAGATTAGGCATGGTTTTGGGGCTCATTTCGGTAGAACAAAGCCGATTTTCCGACTTCTCCGACAAACTGCTAGTAGCTCATTGCCTTTCTTGTTGAACTTTGGTATGATGAATTATCATACCAAAGGTTGATATGGCTACAAACAAGATCGCAATCACGATAGACGAAAAGCTAATGAGCCGGCTGGATAGGCTGGTAGCAGAACGCCGCTTTCCCAATCGTAGTCGGGCAATTCAAGAAGCAATTGAAGAGAAGCTGGATCGGGTAGAGCACAATCGTCTGTCCCGCGAAGCGGCTAAACTGGATCGTCGTTTTGAGCAAATGCTGGCAGATGAGGGCCTGGTAGGAGGGGCGGAAGAATGGCCCACATATTGAGGGGAGATGTTGTCTGGGCTGATCTCAATCCGGTGAGAGGTAGCGAGCAGGCCGGCTTGCGGCCTGTGGTTGTTCTGAGCCATGATATATTCAACGAGCGTTCAGGCACAGTCATAGCGATGGTGATTACGAGCCAGCTTCAGCAAGCAGGCTTTCCTCTAACCTTCCATGTCCCGGAGAGTATCAGACTTCCAAAGCAGTCTTGGGTGAAAATCAGTCAGATCCGCACCTTGTCGCTTGAAAGATTGGGAGAGCAGATCGGTTCTCTTGATGCTGAGTTGGTCCATACACTTGTTGCGGGCTTGAACGAAATTATCTCCACCTGACATCATTGTATCTTCTCAATAATCCGGGGGAGCATAGGCGATAACTTAAGCTTGATACGCTTTTGAGTTCCTGGTTTTCAGGCTCTTTCCAAGAGCCGTTAGCCAATCATGGCGAACAAAAAACTGATCACTGAAAACTGATCACCAGGCAATGGGAAAAACTTAATCGTCGAGTAAAAACTGCCCCAAGTTATTGAGAAGATACAACGCAGGAACAGGTCGCGTATCTCCGCTTAACTCTGTTTCAGATCTTGGCGCTGCATGTCAGCGGCGCCCAAGGCCGGATGATGTTCCAGCGACCAGCACGATCTGTGACTACTCATTACCCGCAGTTACCCCGATCTCGATGTCGGTCTCGCCAGGCGCATACTCAAAGCGCAACCTTACGCCCATCCCGCTTGAGAACGCTTCAAACTCAGGCGCCGGTGAGATGCTCATCGGCTCCCACTGTTCAGTTTTTGGAAGCAGCACCCGCAGCGTTCCACAGGAATTGCCGAGACTAAACTGTCCCCGACCGTCGTTCAACGTGACTGCCATCTCGGCATCGCTGAAATGACCGATGTCCGCGCCGAACGTAGTAGACAACTCGCCGGGCACGAAGATGTCGAGTAACAGAGTTCTCGCGTCGATCGGCTCCTCGCCGTCGTCCTGGATTCCGTTCTGGTTGGCGTCATTCCACACGTGGAATCGGACCACCGCATCCCCCGGCTGCGGGTTATCCGGAGTGAAGCCAACCGGTAGCTTGCCTTTCAGATCACTGGTGGCGAACGTGTTAGACGTAGTCGGTGTGTAACCACAGGGTGGCACCACTTTCACACTGAAGTAGTGCGTATAGGTACCGTTAATGAGAGCCTCACCATTGGCACCAGTGCGGTGGACAGAGCGCGTAAGCGATCCGTGAATATTCGAGTCGGTGATCACCAACACAAGAGGAATCGCCTGCTCCCCGGAATCGTGTTTGCCATTGCCATCGGCATCGGCATAAGCAAAGATAGTGAAAGATACATCAATGCGCTTCTGGGAACCGGGCGCTGAGGTACAGGCACTCACAGCGAGGGCGAGCATTAGGGTAACTGCAGTTATGCGAAATGTCATGGGGTATCACTCCTTAAGGCGCAAGTGTTTCCAGGTTCTGTTGACATTTCATAGTTAAAACCAGCACCCTAAATATACGGAAATGTCAATAGAACCTGGAGCAGGATGGCCCTTTTTGCATATCCCCTCGATTGGGATGGTTTCAAATTCCACAGGCCTACGCAACTTCGCTTTTCGGCTTATGATGCGGTAAAAAGGGGCTCTTCCAAGGTATTACATCAGGGATTGCATTTCAAAAATGAGCGACAATCTCTCTGGCTGAGCGGCTTATATCTCAATAACTGCAGAATATCGATATTCTCGGCATGTTGCCATGGAATTTTGGTGGAAGTTTTATGGAAAAACAATGGGGGCTCTTGAATAGACTTTATCGACAATAAGAATTCTATGCGTAAAATCGAAATTGTTCTATGCATAGTTCAGCTATTCCCGATACAGTCTATTCAATGCCTTGGCCAAGGTATTGTCATCTCTGAGGAAGTTGAATCTCTTCTCTCCTCAGACACTGCCTTTGTCTACCAAAGTGGGGGAAGCCCACTTTTCAGACATCGTGGTCCCCTTCGAATTCCACATCGCCATCGATGAGAAATTGAAGGGTGGCTTCTCTATCCTCCCGCGCGACGCGCAGACACACGCCGCAGTCGGAGCTGAGGTGTCGCGGAACCGGAATCAGCTTGCAGCCGATCCCGGCTTTGCACAAGATCTTCTCGCCTTTCAGCGCGTGGCTGGTGGAGAAGAAAAGGACCACAGAGTAAGCACCCTCCTGTTTTGCTCCCATCTTAAATCTTCCCGGCAAGATCACGTACTGCAACCAACGACTTCTCGATGTCAGCCTGAGTGTTGAACACACTCAGACCGAATCGCACCGTGCCATCCGGGAAGGTGCCCATAGTGCGATGCGCGGCAGGGGCGCAGTGCAGCCCAACCCGGCAAAGGATATCGTGCTCTTCGTCAAGGCGCAGGCCAACATCGGAAGACAGTAATTTTTCGATATTAAACGATACCGTAGCCGATTGTCCGGCCGCATCACGGCTGCCATACACAGTCACACCGGGGATAGTCCAAAGACCGTCGATGAGGAATTGGGTGAGCGATCTCTCGTGCTCACGGATGGCTTCGACGCCGCGCTCTTGTACCCATCGAACACCGGCTTCCAACCCGGCCAACCCCACTGTATTTGGCGTGCCGCTCTCAAAGCGATCGGGCAGGAAATCCGGCTGTTCCTCCAACTCTGAGCGGCTGCCGGTCCCGCCGCGTTTAATCGGCTCGATTTGTTCGGCCACGACGCGCTCGCCGATCACTAATCCACCGGTGCCGGTCGGCCCCAGCAGCGCCTTGTGGCCGGTGAAAGCCAACAGATCGATGCAGTTAGCCTGCACATCGATGGGATAAGCACCGCCGGTCTGGGCCGCGTCGACCAGGAGCAGCAGACCACGCTCACGGGCGATCTGCCCCACCTCCGCAACAGGCAACAACGTGCCCATGACATTCGATGCATGGTTGAGCACGATCAGAGCTGTGTTGGCGCGGATGGCCGCCTGTACGTCAAGTGGATCGAGAAGCCCCTCCGGAGAGCACGGCACAACTGTCAACGCCACCCCCTGCCGTTCCAGTGCGCGCAGAGGACGCATGACCGAGTTGTGCTCGATGCTGCTGGTGATCACATGGTCTCCAGGACGCAGCAGTCCACGCAGCGCCAGGTTGAGCGCCTCGGTGACGTTGTAGCCAAAGACCACCCGCAGCGGATCGGGCGCGTTGAAAAGATCGGCTATCGCTTCACGGGCCGAGTAGACCACGCGGGCAGCCTCGATGGACAACCGGTGAGCAGATCGTCCGGGGTTGGCGCCGACTTCTGCCAGAAAGCGTGTCATTGCTGCGGCAACCTCCGGCGGTTTGGGCCAGGAAGTTGCCGCGTTGTCTAAATAGATCATGCGCTACTTGCCAATGGTGAGCCGGAATCCGCCTTCGGTCTCCACGATGCTCACCGTCCAGCCCTTCGATTCTGCCATTCGATGGATATTCTCGCGCGAGGTCACCGTCTCAACAAGAACTTCAAGCTGCTCACCCTCATCCAGCGTCTTGAGCGCCTCACGGACCCGGATCACGGGCTCCGGACAGGAAAGTCCACATACGTCGATGGTTTTCATGAGTTAACCTTTCCTTAAAGATAGCAACGAGCAAAACAGGTCGGAGCATGTCAGGCCGACACTCTCTGGCGGGCAGTCAGCCCCAGCGCCACACAGAGCACCAATCCAATCAGCACGGCGATCTGACCATGGACGCTAATGCCGCCAACCATCAGGACACCGTCGACCAGTTTGTCAGGCGAGCCGGCCAGCGCAAAGTTGTGGGAAATACCCGCCCCGACGATCATCCCCAGCACGAAGACCCCGGCATCTCCATCGCCCTCACCGGAGAGGATCAGCTGGCGGCCGGGGCACCCGCCGGCTAACGTGAAGGCCAGCCCGGACAGCGTCATTCCCAGGAAGTTCCACAGGATATTGCTGTGCGCGACAGGCTGCGCGGCAAAGCCGGGTTTGAACTGCCCCAGGAGCAGATTCATGATAAAAGCCACAACCAACAGCGTCCCTACGCCGCTGATCAGGTGTGTGTCGCCCATCAGGATGACATCGCGGATGGAGCCCATCGTGCAAAAGCGGGTGCGTTGGGCCAGAACGCCGATCAGCAGCCCGGCGCCCAGGGAAATGAGCAGCGCCGCGCGCATCGAGCCCGGCCCTTCGGCGCTGGAGAAGATCGGGCCACCCTCGCTGAATGACGGCTTGAAGACGGCCAGCAGCAGCAAACCCAGCATGATGATCGGCATGAGCCAACCGGTTGCAGTCGGAGCACGATAGGATCGGCCAAGGGAGTAGCCGTTCTTGAGGAAGAAGACTCCACCGGCAATCCCAACTACCAGCCCAGCCAGTCCGATGACGGCATTGAGATCGCCGCCTGCCAGACGCAGCAGTGCTCGCCAGGGGCAGCCCAGAAAGACCAATGCCCCGATCATAGCGAGCATTCCAAGCACGAAGCGCGCAAGGGGCGCCGATCCGGTCCGCGGCTTGAACTCGCGAAACAGCAGCGCGGCGATGGTCGATCCCAGCACAAACGCGATGATCTCCGGGCGGATATACTGGACAACCGCCGCGCGGTGCAGGCCGAGCGCCCCGGCAATGTCGCGCTCGAAGCAGGCCACGCAGATGCCCATATTGGGTGGGTTGCCGGCATATTGGAGTAGCGATGCCAGAATGCCAATGACGGCTCCGACGAGGATAATGCCCCAACGAGATGCAAAGAAGTGGGTCAAGCGCCCAGCCAGATTCTGGCTGGGTGTTGACCCGGTTACAACATGTCCAGTCATAACATAAGCCTCCTAATAAACAGGTATTGTCTCCACGCAGCTAAGCTGCGGCGTGGGAAAACAAAATGCCGCTGCCAGCACAATACCGGCAGCGGCATGGAGGCACATGCCAATGCGTTCAGGGCGCGGGCTACCCACCGCCGCCCGGTATATGCAGTGCGGATCGCAGGCGCCGACCAGCGCCTAAAGCACGTAATCAGGTTCGGCGGTTGAAAGTAATCATCGCTTTTAGCCTTGCCACACAAAGTAACCGGACGGCCTGCGGTGGCACCTGACAGACTGACCGGTACAAGACTACCACACGCATTCCCGTTTATACAAATGACGATTGTCACACGCGATTGTCAATGGAGTTAGTGTTTCGGGGCATAAGCAAACCTGTAATGATGGCTCGCTCCGAAACACTCAGGCAGCATAGTTTCCCGGCAAGATTATTGACTGGTTGTCATACCGAATGAGCAAATGGTTAGGAAGTGGGGATTGATTAGAGCAATTACTATTTGGGCATAGCCGCTCTACAAGCTCAGATACACTACCACAGCTAACAGCTAACATCTGAATAGTTACGCTGGGTTTTAATAATAAAAAGGATGAGCGGTACCACACAGAGGTTGGCGCTCCTGAGAACAGGATATTGTCCTGACGCCCCGGACATAGACCTCGAACCGGTATTTGGACCCGTGGTCACCGCTCACTTTCTATTGTAATGCACTTTTTACGATTCTGTCCACATCTGTTCGGCACTGAGCTGATACTATCGAGTTATGCCCGCCGCTACGGTGGACGCTGGGGTAACCTTCGAGCGCCGTGTAGACACTGCGCTTGAGATCTTATCAATGCTTCTGCCATGAACATTCTCCGGAATTGTCTGGTGTCTTTTTGAGAGTGGCCTGGGCAAAATCTACGTTGGGGATTTTGTGCCCATCGACATTTCGTAAGCAGGCAGACTTCCATTTCCACTTTGGGTTGACATTCAGCAGTCCAATCTCTTTACATCATCGCCAAACTGCGGCAAGATCGTTGTCTAAGGAATGGTGATTGATTAAATAACTTTCCCCCACTGAGAATGCAATAAGGATTATGGACGGTTAAGTTAATAAATTCTCATTCCTAAACACACTCTCTGTTGTGGAGCGGACTCATGTTCTTTCGACCTAAATTTGGACTTGTACTGGGTGGTGGCGGCGCCCGCGGAGGCGCTCACGTGGGTGTTTTGCGCGTTCTTTCCGAGATTGGCTACAAACCTGACCTGGTAATCGGCACGAGTGTCGGCGGTGCAGTGTCCGTGATGCTCGGCGCGGGGTGGTCAACCGAACAGTTAGAGCGATATTTTTCACAGACTGATTTCTCCAGGATGCTTTCCCTGGATCGAACAGGGCACAGTCTGATAGGCAACGAGCGGCTTCGCGCCGAGTTGGAGCGCCTTTTCGGTAATGCCGATATCCGCGATCTCTCCCCCAAAGTGGCTTTGATGGCTGCCGATATCCGCAATGGCCAACGTGTCCTGATCGAGCAAGGGCCGATTGTAGAAGCTGTGCTGGCCTCAATGGCTGTGCCTGGTCTGTTCCCGCCCATCCCCTGGGGGGAATACTTGCTGGTCGATGGCGGAACCACCGATAATGTCCCGACGCAGGCAGCCTATCAGTCAGGCGCTCAGCGGGTGGTCGCTGTTGATCTGGGCGCTAACCCGGAAACCGGGTTCGAGGTGGATGAGGGACACGGTTTCAGCAAGTATATACAGCGGACGCTCCACTGGTTGTTGGGGTTAGGCGGGCGACAAACGGCCTTCGACACGCTTCTTCAATCTCAGATGATCTCATCTGAGGTGATGGTCAACTATCATCTGGCCCTTTTTCCGCCTGATGTGTTGATACGGCCCAACATGCCGGGGATCGGTCTGTTCTCGATGGAGAAAATCTCGGTAGCGATCCGGGCCGGCGAGCGCGCTGCGCGCCAGTCACTACCACAGCTTCGAGCACTTGTACGCAGCCCGCTGCCTCCAAGAAAATCTCGCGCTCTGCCATCATTTGTTACCGTGCCCCCCATCGCTTGATAAAACCTGTCTCTTCAAGTAGACAAAATGGAGGTAGGATACTCTTTTACGCTACGCCTGATAGTAGACTTTATCGGTAATAAGAATTCTATGCGTAGTTCAGCTATTCCCGATAAAGTCTATTGCTTACGGCACGCAAGTCCTGATATTTTGTGTTTCTTCTGAAAATCCTTGTAAAATCAACAATCATCATGATACCTGGAGGAGCTATGCTGAACCATGAGTATTTATTGAGGGCTGTTCCCAATGCCTTGGAATCGGTCGATCTGTCCGGTTATGGCGAAAAAATCACCGGTAAAGTCCGCGACATCTACGCCCACAATGAACAGTATATCCTGATCACCACCGATCGCGTATCAGCCTTCGACCGGGTGCTGGGGGCGATCCCATTCAAGGGACAGGTGCTCAACCAGCTCAGCGCCTGGTGGTTCGAGCAAACCGCCGACATTGTAACCAATCATGTGATAGCTGTACCCGACCCCAATGTGACCATCGCCAGGAGCGCTGAGACGCTGCCTGTCGAGGTGATCGTGCGAGGCTATATCACCGGAGTCACATCGACATCCCTGTGGACGCTCTACGAGCAGGGTGATCGCCAGCCCTACGGTATTACGCTACCGGATGGGCTCCAGAAGAACGACCCACTCCCCACCCCGATCATCACGCCGACCACCAAGGCCACCGGCGGCGCTCACGATCAGCGCCTGACCCGTGATGAGATCATCGGGCAAAGGCTGGTCGATAAGGTATTGTGGACACAGGTCGAAGAAGCTGCTCTGGCGATCTTCGCCCGCGGCCAGGAGGTCGCACAGAAAGCGGGTCTGCTCCTGGTCGACACCAAGTACGAATTCGGGATGATCGACGGCAAGCTGGCCATCATTGATGAGATCCACACCCCCGATTCGAGCCGTTACTGGGTTGCTGACACTTATCATCAACAGGGCAACGAAACTTCATTTCTTAGGGAACCGGAGAATTTCGACAAGGAGACCCTCCGCATGTGGTTCGTCGAGCACGGCTACCGCGGCGAGGGCACAGCGCCCCAGATGCCGGATGATTTCGTCGCCTACATGGCGGAACGCTACATCACCGCCTACGAGCGGCTCACCGGGCAGATTTTCGTCCCTGGCGAGCTACCTGCCCAGGAGCGGATCGTTCGTAATATGGAGACCTACAAACGACAAGATTGATTTCAGATCACCGATTACTCAGATCTCACCCGACAAGGATGGCGATGAACAATTGGCTGTAGACTATCAACAGCTAAGATCCAAAGGCTGCTCGCCGTTCTGATTCCCCAACAACGAGGAGTAAAAGATGGCAGGTTTTGTCGTTATTTTGATGGGCTCCAGAGCCGACATGGAACATGCTGAACGCATTGCTGATGAGCTGGACCAGTTGGGCATCGAGACAATTTTGCGGATCGGGTCGGCGCACAAGACACCCGGCCATGTGATCGAGATCCTCCGGCATTACGAGGCAGATTCACGCCAAAAGGTGTATATTACCATTGCCGGCCGCTCGAATGCTCTAAGTGCCTTCGTCGATGGCCAGGTCAGCGCCCCGGTCATCGCCTGCCCTCCCTACTCCGATCACTTTGGTGGGGCGGATGTTTTTTCGTCGCTGCGCATGCCTGGAGGAGTAGCGCCGGCTGTTGTGCTCGATCCGTCAGGGGCGGCCTTGCTGGCCGCTAAAATACTGGCCCTCAGCGATCCAGATATCAGGACACGTATTGATGTGCTCCGGCAAAAGAACATCGATAAAATCATAGAAGACGACGCGGATTTGGGTTGACAAAGGACTACTTTTTCAGTGAACAGCTCACAGCTATCAGTAATCAATCACATGCCGATAAAAACCGACGATGACCACCCCCGTGAAGCCTGTGGCGTTATTGGCATCTACGCGCCGGGGCGCGATGTTGCTCGCCTGACTTTCTTCGGGTTGTATGCCCTTCAACATCGTGGACAGGAAAGCGCCGGAATTGCCAGCAGCGACGGACAACATGCTTTCATCCACAAAGATGTCGGGCTGGTTGCGCAGGTATTCACCGAAGAGAAGCTTAAGCCGTTGAGGGGTCATCTGGCCATCGGCCACACGCGCTATTCAACCACCGGCACAACATCACTGCGAAACGCACAGCCCTACCTGGTCGAGACGATCTACGGCCCGCTGGGCATCGGGCATAACGGGAACCTGACCAACGCGCTCGACCTGCGCCAGATGCTGCTCAAGCGCGGCGTCGGTCTGACATCGACCACCGATACGGAGATTGTCGCCCAGGTCCTGGCTGCCCCATCTGACTGCTGGCCGGAGGAGCTTCGGCGGAACGGTGCCCCACCCCACCCTGATCACTGGATCGATCACATCCGCGGTTTCATGCAACTCGCCAAGGGTGCCTACTCCCTGGTCATCCTGACTCGTGACGCGATCTACGCAGTGCGCGACCCGCTGGGGCTGCGTCCGCTGTGTATCGGCAAGCTGGAGCAGGGCTATGTGGTGGCTTCCGAGTCATGCGCGCTCAATACCATCGGCGCCGACTACATCCGCGAGGTCGAGCCGGGCGAGATCGTTCGATTAGACGAAGAGGGAATCACGTCAATCATCAGCGAAACACCCCAAAAACGCGCCCTGTGCATCTTCGAATATGTCTACTTCGCTCGCCCTGACTCGTTCATGGACGGGCAGATGGTCCACCAGATCCGCCAATCGATGGGCCGGCAACTGGCACGAGAAGCCCCCGCTGACGCCGATATCGTGATCCCGGTGCCGGACTCGGCGGTACCGGCTGCCATCGGATACAGCCTGGAGTCGGGGCTCCCATACATGGAAGGACTGGTCAAAAACCGTTATATCGGCCGGACCTTCATCCAGCCGGATGACCGTCTGCGAAAGCAGGGTGTCAGGCTGAAGTTTAACCCACTGACCAGCAATCTTGAGGGCAAGCGGGTCGTGCTGATCGACGATTCGATTGTACGGGGGACCACTTCCGGGCCGTTGGTACAGTTGCTTCGAAGTGGCGGCGCGACCGAAATCCACATGCGCATCTCGTCACCACCGGTGCGCTATCCTTGCTTCATGGGCGTCGACATGGCCACCTTCAAGGAGCTTATCGGCGCCAGGCTTGGCATCGAAGAGGTCTGCCTTCACATTGGAGCCGACAGTCTGGGACATCTCAGCCTGGAAGGAATGCTCAAGGCTGTGCATGATATCGTTGGCATGAAAAATGGACATTGCGCCGCTTGTTTCTCCGGAGATTATCCCATTGATATCCCGTCCTGGTTGTTCGAGAATGACCGCGACAAGATGATCTTCGAAACGATGTGGGACAAAAGTGATTGATGATCGACAACATTGATCAATGGTCTGGGGAACAACGATTACATACTGTGGTGCCAGTTGATTACGATCAAAAAAGACCTGCTGTCAGCTCGTTTTCTCTGTAGAAACCAGCTATCTTGTGGCAAAAAACAACCTTTCAGACCAGCACCAAGGTTATCTATTCATCCGGCATGATTACCTGTCAAGAAATTATTTAGGAAACTATACTGCAACCGTCCACGAGCCTTCATTTGCTAACTTATCTCAGAGAAAGGAGAAAAGATGCCAATTAAAGTCGAGCAGCTTCCAGGAGAATCCATCATTATTGCGACTGTCAGCGAGCTATCCGATTCTCAACAAGATGTGCCGGCTATGTTTGCCGATATCACGCAGTTACGCTTAAAGATTCGGGGTACAGTAGTGCTGATTCTCGATTTCAGCGATGCCAAAGTCAGCTTCAACCAGATAGCCGTAGGTTTAGGGGAAGCATTCAAAGGCATCAAGGCCGGCAAAGCCGACGGCATTGAGCGCCCTCCAATCGTTATTCTTGTTGGCTCTGGGGTAACTACGAAGGTAACATCAAAAGTGATGACACAGATGCCAGAGTTTGCCAACGGTCATATGTGTACCTCAAAAGATGAGGCCCTGGTCCTGGCACGCAAACTATTGTCCACACAAGAAGAGTAGAGAACAACATGGCTCAAAAAGTATTGGTGATTGGATCGGGCGGACGGGAACACGCCCTGGCTTGGGCGTTGGCTCGATCTTCGCGGGTGGAGCGTGTTTATGTCGCGCCCGGCAACGCCGGGACAGTATGGGCGTCGAGCGATGGATTAGCCGAGTCGCGCAATGTTCCCGTCAGTGTCGATGACTTCCCCGGGCTGATCGCCCTGGCGAAAACGGAAAACATTGCCCTCACCATCGTAGGACCTGAGGTTCCACTGGCCGCCGGGATCGCCGATGCCTTCACCGAGGCCGGACTGCCGGTGTTCGGCCCGTCGAAGGCCGCCGCGCAGCTCGAAGCATCGAAGGCATTTGCCAAGGACTTCATGAAGAAGCACGGCATCCCTACGGGCGATTACCGCACCTTCACCAGCTTCGAGCAGGCAGATAAGTATCTGAGCGAAGTCAGTGGGCCGGTGGTGCTCAAAGCCAGCGGGCTGGCGGCCGGGAAGGGCGTCATCGTCCTCGACAACCTCGATAAGCTGCGCCAGGCTCTACGCCGGATGATGCAGGACAAGGTCTTTGGCGAGGCCGGCGACACTGTGATCATCGAGGAGCGACTGAGCGGGCCAGAGGTATCGGTGCTGGCCTTCAGCGATGGAAAAACCATCGTCCCGATGCCCCCCGCCCGTGACCACAAGCGCGCTTTCGATAACGATGAAGGGCCAAATACCGGCGGCATGGGCTGTTACACACCTGTGCCTGATGTCAGCCAGGCGGAGATCGATGAGATCAAGAGGACAATCCTCCAACCCACCATCGACGGGATGCGAGAGCAGGGAACGCCCTACTCTGGCGTGCTTTACGCCGGGCTGATGAGAACCACCGAAGGCTTCAAGGTCATCGAGTTCAACTGCCGCTTTGGCGACCCAGAAACGCAGGTTATTTTGCCGCTGCTCGAAAGTGACCTCTTCGACATCGCCAAAGCCTGCGCAGAAGAACGGCTAAACGAGATCGACATTCGTTGGAAGAAAGGCGCCTGCGCGACGGTTGTATTGGCTTCACCGGGCTATCCCGATCAGTACCCCAAGGGCCTGTCGATCTCCGGTCTGGACAAGGCGGCGCTACACAAGAGTGTCTCGGTCTTCCATGCCGGAACAGCCATCGATGGGAATGGGCTGCCGATCACCGGCGGCGGGCGTGTGCTGAATGTCAGTGCCGTGGGGAGCGATCTGCCGGAGGCCCTCAAGCGGGCTTACAACGCCATCGAGGACATTCATTTCGATGGAATGCACTTCCGGCGCGATATCGGCAAGAACTATGCATAACTCTTCCGGACAATCTGATTGGAGCCGGTTGTGACAAAAGCAGATGACTATCGGACACAGTTATGCGCCCTCGATGATTGGGATTCGTACTTGCTGAAAGAGTCGGGGCTGCCGGGGCCGCGTGGCAATATCGAATTAGCCCAGATTGTTGCAGACAAGGGTACCCGATCACTCTTTGAACGATACATCACCTATACAGCCGACAAAGCTCCGACCAACTCACCTTATGAATTCCTGGCCTTCTGTGGCATTGTCGGCCTGGGGCGCTTGTTGGCCGAAGGAGATCGAGACATCCTTCAGACCCTACGCCGGCATGCCTCCGATCCCCGCTGGCGCACCCGCGAAGCCGTTGCTATGGCCCTTCAACGGCTGGGCGATGTGGATATGGAGCAGCTGATTACAGCCATGCAAGACTGGAGCCAGGGAACGCCTTTAGAGCAAAGAGCAGCAGCGGCGGCAGTGTGTGAGCCCAGACTACTGGGCAAAGCCAGGCACGCCAGAGTGGTTTTGAAGATACTGGATGGGATCACTACCAGCATTGAACGGGTAGAGAATCGCCGCAGCGAGGAGTTCCTCGCTTTGCGGAAGGGCCTGGGCTACTGTTGGAGCGTGGCTGTCGTCGCCCTGCCTGACGAGGGCAAACAACTGATGGAAAAGTGGTTAGCTTCAGCCGACAAAGACGTCAGGTGGATCATGAGAGAGAACGTGAAGAAGAACCGGCTGGCGCGGATGGATGCCGGCTGGGTCAAGGAATGGCAGAGTAGAATACGTAAGTGAAGTGTATCCAACTAGCGAGAACCGAAACATAGAGTACGAATGAGCAACGATTCATCCCCCCAAAAACAATTCGTGATCACCATCCTCTCCCGCGACCGGGTGGGTATTATCGCCGATGTCTCCGACGCCATCAGTACGCTGGAGGGTGACATCGCCGACCTGCGCGAGAGTGTGCTGCGCGGCTACCTCACCATGATATTTCTGGTGACCTTCCCTGCCTCGCAAACGGCGGATACCATCCGGCAGAGCCTGCAAGCCATCAATACCCGGCGGGTCGACAAGCCACCGCTCGAAGTCATCGTGCGCCCCGCGGACGATTCAACTCCAGCAGGGCAATCGAGCATCCCGCCTGACGCCTATGTACTGACAGCCACTGGCAGCGACAAAATTGGGTTTGTTGCATCGGTGTCCGGGTTCTGTGCGCGACATGATATCAACATCCTCGATCTCTCCACGGCTGTATCGGACGGCGATTACACCATGATACTCCTGGTCGATCTGAGCGAGCGCGGAGATGTAGCCGATATCCGCCGCCGGCTCCAAGACTTCGGACAGGAGACCGGCCTGCGCATCGTCCTCCAGCATTATGACATCTTCAAAGCCACCAACGAGGTCAGCCTGCTATAAACCTTTGCCGATCCGTTTTCCGTAGAGGTGACCCACGGTCGCTCTGTATCTATAGCTTATCAGATAATGCTCTGAACAAAGTCAGCGCCTTTTATGAGCAAAAAGCTGTCCGGAACGTTTTCTGAAAGGCCATATCAAACAACCAACACTGCTCCTGAAATGAGCGAAAACATAACTATGATCCAATCTGAGCAAATCCTGAATACCGTAGCGATGATCCAGCGGGAAAACCTCGACGTGCGCGCAGTGACGATGGGCATCAGCCTGCTCGACTGCCGCGGTGCTACTATCGTCGAAACCTGTGACAATATCCGGGCTAAGATCGGCCGGTGTGCCGCCAATCTGGTATCGACCTGCGACGCAGTCGGCGAGCAGTATGCCGTCCCGGTAGTCAACAAGCGCATCGCGGTGACGCCCATCAGCGAGGTTGGCGCCGGTTACACATCGAGTGAGCTTGTGCAGATTGCGCAGGCGCTGGACGCGGCCACCGCCGAGGTGGGTTGCGACCTGATCGGCGGGTTCTCGGCCAATGTCGAAAGTGGCGTCAGCCGGGCCGACCAGGCACTGATCGAGGCACTGCCCGATGCGCTGGTGAGCACGCAGCGCGTCTGCGCCTCGATCAACGCTGCATCGACCCGCTACGGTCTCAACATGAACGCTGTGGCCCGGTTAGGTCAAACCGTCAAAGACCTGGCCGAGAACAGCGCCGACCAGAGTGGCTTCGCCGCGGCCAAATTCGTCGTGTTTGCCAACCAGCCAACCGATGTCCCTTTTATGGCAGGCGCCAGCCACGGCGCCAATCAACCTGAGGTGGTGATCAACATTGGCGTTAGCGGCCCCGGCGTCGTCGCGCGCGCGCTGGAACGTCATTTGGAGCAATCGTCCGGCAAGTCGCTGGGGCTACACGATCTGGCCGATGTGATCAAGCGGGCAGCTTATCGCGTTACCTGCTGCGGTGAGCTGATCGGTAGACAGGTAGCCGAGACACTTGGCGTTCCCTTTGGCATTGTTGATCTCTCGCTCGCCCCTACTCCGAATGTCGGTGACAGCATCGGCGAGATCCTGAAAATCCTGGGCGTCGATGCGATTGGCGCGCCCGGCTCGACCGCCATCGTTGCCATGCTGAATGACGCGGTCAAGAAGGGGGGAGCCTTCGCCAGCCAGAATGTAGGCGGTCTGAGTGGTGCCTTCATCCCGGTCTGCGAAGACCGCGAGCTGGCGCTGGCAGCCGAGGCCGGATCGCTGACGATAGAGAAGCTGGAAGCGATGACCAGTGTGTGCTCAGTGGGGCTCGACATGATCGCCATACCAGGCTCGGTCGACGCGGAGACGCTGGCGGCCCTGATTGCCGACGAGCTGGCCATTGGGATGATCAACCACAAAACGACCGCCGTGCGTGTTATCCCAGTGCCGGGCAAAGAAGCCGGCGACATGGTAACCTTCGGCGGGCTGTTTGGCGCCAGCGTCATCATGCCTGTGCGCAACATCGGCCAATCGACGCGCTTCGTGCGCTTCGGCGGCAAGATACCAGCGCCGATACACAGCTTGCGGAATTAGTGCCCATATCGCCATTGAACCTGCCGCGTTGTTCATCCTTTTAATGAAACTACCAGGTGATCCTTCATGCTGAAGTTAAGATATCTTTTTGACAATACTGACCTGGCCGAAATGCTGCTCAAAAACTGGGAATACGATGCATCATCATTAGATATGTTCCAATACTATCGCATATCGGCCAATGCAATCTACCCATTTAGAAAGCATGAAGAAGTCTGTTTATTGAGATTTTGCCCAACCTCAGAAAAACAGAAAGAAAACATCATTGCTGAGCTTGATTTTATTGGCTATTTGCGTGGCAGGCACTACCAGGCGTTAGAACCGGTGCCGTCCAAGACCGGCGAGGAACTGATAGAGCAGGCAACACCCTGGGGAGCGTATTACGCGAGCGTCTTCAAGCGCGTCAGCGGCCGACAGATTGGAGAATCGACCTTTGACAACGACATCGTATTTGCATTTGGAGCATCGTTAGGCCATCTCCACAGCCTATCGAGTGAATACATCAATCCCAAAACGAAACGATGGGCGCATACGGATGTCTTGACATGGATCGAAGACACATTGAGAACCGTCTCGGCTGAAGAATTAGCTTTCAGTGAGTTAAACCTTCTTAGAGACTACTTCTCGACCCTGCCCAAGAATCACACCAACTACGGTCTGGTACACTACGATTTTGAACTGGATAACGTCTTTTATGATCCCGAAACAAAATCGTGCAGTGTGATTGATTTTGATGATGCGATGTATCATTGGTACATCATGGATATTGACCAGGCACTCAACAGCCTGGAAACTGAAGTCGATTGGACGGAGGGGGAATTTCAGATCAAAAAGACAACATTCCTTGAAGGCTATCGAAGCCACTTTGATATCGATGATGACCTGTTAGTCACCCTGCCAACCTTTAGGCGATTTGCGAACTTGTACGGCTATGCCCGGATAGCCCGATCTATTCAGGAAAAGTGGAAAAATGAACCCGAGTGGCTGGTGGAATTGAGGACTGTACTCCAGAACGCACTCAGGGACAGAGCCATGTTCTTTGGGAAACCCATCGGGGTGTGACAACACGATCAGAACACAAGATCAATAAGCAAAGTGTGGAGTACTTGATAAGCAAGAAGCGGTAGCCTCATTGTCGTTCGCTGTCGATGTTGCACAGATCGTTGCACATGGCATGCCCATCAACTGACATTGAGCTGACATAGATCGTGTTCTATCCAACCATGAACAGCGTCTGAGAAATGCTGTCATCCCCGCTAAATGCCTGCCCTGAGAAAGAGGGAATCCATAATCGCAACAGTGGATTCCCGCTTTCGCGGGAATGACATGGACTGCGTGCTCATAGCAAGTGATGCGCTATTGCGACAGTAGCTTTTTGCCCAGTCACTTGTCACTCATCACTGTTTTTGGGGGAGGAAACCATGCAAGTCAAATGCAAACACTGTGGCCAGGACATCCCGGCAGAAGATATCAACCTGGAGCGGTTGATGGCGAAATGCCGCAGCTGCAACGCAGTTTTCAGCATTGAAGATCAGGTTGACGGCGAAGCCGCATCCGGTTTCACAAGACAGGAGGTTCCAAAGCCAAAAGGGTTCAAGGTCGAAGATGAAATGGGCACCTTGAAGATCATACGTCCCTGGTTCGGTTTGGTCACCATCCCGCTGACCTTTTTCTGCTTGTTTTGGAATGGGTTTATGGCCTTTTGGTTTGGGACCGCTATCACCCAGCGCATCTGGATCATGGCCGCTTTTGGGATACTACATGCGATCATAGGGCTAGTAATGGCCTATACCACGATTGCAAGCTATCTGAACAGAACAGTCGTCAAAGTTCGTTTCGAGGGAGTGGAAGTGAAGAATGGACCACTACCGTCGTTTGGCAACAAGCGGCTGGAAACAATAGCCATCAAACAGTTGTACACTAAGGAAATTATCTCACGTGGTAGGAGCAGCTACGGCTACAGCTACGAAGTCCATGCTGTAACCACTGATGATCGGAATGAGGTTGTGGTTGGTGGCCTGGAAGATTCCGCGCAGGCACTCTACATTGAGCAAGAGATCGAACGGGCGCTGGGCATCAAGGACCGGCCAGTCCGTGGAGAGCTGCCGAGATAAATGACCAATCGCCGTACTATCTATAGGTGACAGAGCATGTTTCACATATTAACGTGTGATGCTCTACGATATCACATTAAGCATTGCAGACAGACAAACTGAGAGGTAACCCATGACACAATCCAGCCAATACGCCGCCGCCGGCGTAGACATCGACACAAAAATGCATACCATCAACCTGATCAAGGAGGCGGTGCGCTCCACCTATCGTCCGGAGGTACTCTCCGATACGGGCAGCTTCGGTGGGCTGTTCAGCGCAGCGGGCATCAAAGGCATGAACGACCCGGTATTGGTAGCGTCGACCGATGGGGTAGGCACCAAGACCAAGGTGGCGACTAAAATGGACCGCTGGGATACCATCGGCCAGGACATCGTCAATCACTGCGTCAACGATATCCTGGTACAGGGCGCGCGCCCGCTGTTTTTTCTCGACTACGTGGCGTCTTCGCAAATCATCCCGGAGCAGGTCGCCAAAGTAGTCGAGGGTATGGCCGTGGCCTGCCGCGTGGCGCGCTGCGCGCTGCTGGGCGGCGAGACCCCTGAGATGCCCGGCGTCTACCTGCCGGGCGAGATCGACGTGGTGGGGACCATTGTGGGCGTGGTGGAGCGCGGCAAGCTGATCACCGGCAGCCGCATCCGGCCCGGCGACGCCATCATCGGGCTGGTGTCGAGCGGGCTGCACACCAATGGCTACTCGCTGGCCCGTCACGCTCTGGCGGATCTCGATTGGACATCCCCCTACCCTGGTCTGGGTGGAGAATCCATCGGCGAGGTGCTGCTGAAAGCGCATCTTTCCTACCTGGGAGCCATCGAGAAGCTGTGGGCAGCCGACATCGACATCCATGGGATGGCCCACCTGACCGGCGGCGGCTTCATCGACAACCCCCCGCGCGTATTCCCGGAGGGCGTCGGCGCGATCATCAACCGGCGAACCTGGCCCGTACCGCCCATCTTCGACCTGATCCAGGAGCTGGGCAAGGTCAGCAATGAAGAGATGTTCCGCGTGTTCAACATGGGACTGGGGATGCTGGTCATCGTCCCTGCTGAGCAGGCATCGCTGGTTCTGACAACATTGCCCTTTGCCAGCTACAGGGTCGGTGAGATTGTGGCGGGGAAGAAAGAAGTCGCGATCAAGTAAGCTTGCAGCGGTCTAAAGGCCTCTATTCGAGTTATGGATGAACATCCGTAACCAGCGCAAACACGTTTCAGTTGCATCATATCGTCAGCATATCTGTGATCATTGTCCATGGAAACAACCTTCACGCCAGGGCAAGAACTGAGTAAGCGATTTTATTGGGAAGTGATCCGTCCGATCCTCGATGCGAACTATCCTGACATTCAGCATGGCGCTGCGCTTATCGGAGATGGCTCAGAGGTCTTGGGATTTGACACCGCTCTATCGACCGACCATGATTGGGGTCCTCGTGTCATGCTTTTTCTCACCGAAGAGGATTATCCCAGAGTTTCCAAAATGGTGGGCCATGTCATACGGAGTAGCTTACCGAATTCGTTTCTCGGTTACGCTGTGGAACCCAAGAACAGGACAAAAGAGTCTCACAGTGTAGAAATTCTGACCCTTCGCGCATTCCTGGTAGAATACCTTGGGTTCGACATTTGTCATGAGCTTGAGCCTGCAGATTGGTTGACTTTCCCGGAGCAGAAACTCCGCGCGCTTACGCAAGGAGCAATCTACTGGGATGGAGCTGATTTACAGGAGGCTCGTCGTCGTTTCGAGTATTACCCACATGATGTCTGGCTGTACATGTTAGCTGCTGGATGGACACGAATTGGACAAGAGGAGCACTTGATGGGGCGTGCCGGCATTGCAGGTGATGAGATTGGCTCATCCCTGATAGCAGCCAGGCTTGTACGCGATCTCATGCAGCTGTGTTTCCTGATGGAAAAGCGGTATGCCCCTTATGCCAAATGGTTTGGCACCGCCTTTGCTCAATTGGCCAGTGCTGAAGACCTGGCACCAATACTCCAAAAATCGCTCACGGCAGCTGACTGGACTGAGCGTGAGAGACATCTTGTATCGGCCTATGAGTTGGTGGCGACCAGGCACAATGTCCTGGGAATCACCGAACCACTGAACGTGAAAGCCTCCTATTTCTTCGAACGTCCCTTTTTGGTAATTGGGGGTGAGCGATTTGCCCAGGCAATATGTGCACAGGTTGTCGATCCCGTGGTGAAACAAATAGCGAGTAGAAGGCTTATTGGCAGCATAGACCAATTCAGTGACAGCACGGACATATTGTGCGATATACAATGGCGAACAGCCTTACGTCAGTTGTATGAGAACTGATTACCGCCAAAACATGGGCCTGGGGATGCTGGTCATCGTGCCTGCGGAACAGGTATCGCCGGCAATCGAGACATTGCCGGGCATAAGCTACTCTGTAGGCCAGATCGTGGCGGTGAAGAAGGAAGTCACCATCTGGTGAAGCCGGCTGTCAGCCATCGATATGTCTGTCAACGAAACCCGAGGAGATTACTCATGAAGGTGCGACTTGCCACAAAAGCAGATGCAGAGGCAATCAAGAATCTGATGATCAAGGTGTTCCGTGACGATCCTCTGATGATCTGGTTCCTGCTCCAGGATCGTCGCCAGGATGCGGCTTCGGAGGCATTCTACGATTTTATGGTCAAGGACTATTGCCTGCCTGATGGATTATGCTGGGTCACGGAAGATGTATCAGGGGCGGCTCTCTGGATGCCACCCGGTCAATGGGAGCTACCTCCAATAAAGCAGCTTTCGATGATCGGCGTCATCGTTCGTTCTTTTGGCTGGCAGAAATTGATGCTCAAGTTCCGCGAACGTCAGAAGATCGATAGTTGTCATCCCAAAGAACCTCACTATTACCTGTCCGGACTTGGGGTCAGCGAGGAGCTACGCGGACAAGGAATGGGTTCCGCTCTCATAAAACCGATGCTGGATCGAAGCGATCAGGAAGGTGTAGGATGCTATTTGGAGACCAGCCTGGAGCGCAACCTGAATTTCTACCAGCGGCACGGGTTCGCCGTCACCCAGCAGTTAAGTATCGGGCCTGACGAACTTCCGGTCTGGCTCATGTGGCGCGATCCGAGAAGCAGTTGAGATTGCTTTAACGCACATAGGCTCAGAATTACTGAAAACTTCCGATGCCTACCAGGGCGGCGATATCGAGCCCGGCGGCTGCATGATCCACTGGGTAGTGCCGGAGGTCGATGCGGGCGATGTCATCGTGAGCGCATCGTGCCGATCGAGCCCGGCGACACCCCGGAGACCTTCGAGGCCCACATGTACGATACCGAGCACGCCATCATCGTCGAGGCGATTGCTAAGTGCATTGGTACAGCGTAGATTCCTGCATGGCTCGAAGCTTATTGGCTATCCATATTCCAAAGAATAATCCTCCCATCCAGTGAACCTGACGCCAGCAGTAAGGAATCCGGGCTGAATGCTACAGCCTGCACTTCGTCGTAGTGCGCAGTGTACCGTCTCAATCGCGTACCAGTTGCAGCATCCCAGAGAATCACTTTTCCAGGCCGACCATAGCCACAGCCGTTGCAGTCCCTAAAGAATGGATTCTTTCCATATGCAGCAGCAATATATGCGCTATTGGGTGACCAATCCAGGCTCACATAGGCCATCTCACTGTTGGGATCAACATTGCCGTACAGCCAACGCACCAACGTCCCGGAGGCGACATTCCAAACACCTACGATGTCCGCGTCAAATCCACCTGCAATTTGGTTCCCATCCGGCGACCAGTCAAGGCTATAGGGAACTCCCAAAACACCTCTTAGTGTGGTTATAATCTCGTTTGACTGGATGTCCCAGACAAGAATTTCACCTGTGGCAGGCTCTCCGCCTGGATGGTAGTAACCGTTATACCAGATAGCGTCCTCAGCCATGGTTGCAAATGCAATGTGTGTTCCGTCCGATGACCATGCAAGTGCATTGATGACCGTCCCTTCCAAAGTAAACGTCTGTATATTATTGCCAGTCAATGCAGACCACACACTAGCTTGGTTCTCCTGTGCATTCGCTAACATCGTGCCATCGGGGCTGTACATGACTAATCCAGACGCACCATCTCTCCGCGTGGACTGGTTGTCAACATCAACAACAACCCCTGCATCAGCACTCAAACTCATGGCCAGTGTGGAACCATCGGGTGACCAATCCATGTCGACAAGTCTGGACCACCTGCTAAGTCCCAGAGCCTCTTTGTCAAGCATCGCTTGAGATCTAGTCGTCGCAGCATCCCAGATAGCAAGACCAAATCCATAATTCCATCCCATTCCCCCCGCGATCAATCGGCCATCGGGTGACCACGCAATACTCACGATCGGTAATGTACCGCGGAAGGTCAGGGCCTGCTTGGCCACATTTCCATCTATACTCCAAGCTACGAGTGTATTATCATAGTCACTGGCATCGTATGAAAAATACTGATTGCCGATAAATCTGTTGTTGTTGGCGCTTAACCCGAACGGTTGATCGCTGTTCGGTATAGAGAGTAGTTCTGTGCCAGTTGCAGCATCGTGTACAATGATGCGCATAACCATATCATCATACCCGGTGGTGATCATTCGCGAGCTGTCTGGTGACCATAAAATGGCATCGTTTGATTTGTTGATAGAGTACTCTTCCTCAAGTATCATACTATTCCACACACGAATCGGCGCACCAGATTTTTCCCCTGCATGAATGACGTTAATAGCGGTAGCAAACCTGGAACCATCCGGTGACCAGGTAATACTGTTGGCATCCGCGATCTCTTTGAGAAGCACTCCTGCTTTGACATCCCATAGATATCGCCCTCCTGCCGCCGTAGATACCATACTGTTATTAGGGGACCAACTAATGCTACCGATCCAACATGATGATGGAGATAATGTGTGCATCAGGTGCCCCGTTGGCACACTCCACACTACCAGTGCCCCTCCACATCCATTGTAGTCACCTGTGATGAACCAACCATATGTAGCCCCAATAAATTCTGCATTGGGGCTGAAAGAAATATCAATCTGATTATATGTTGGCACGTCCGACGGCAGTTCAGCCTGGAGGCTCTCCGGTAGTTCCAGACGATGTATCTCCTGACCACTTTGAGCATCAAATAACACGATGGATGATTCCGAGCCGGGCGTCGCAATCACCGTCCCATCGGGAGACCATTTCGATGCAGACCATAAGGCCACAGGACTTGAAAACACCAGGTTGCCCGTTCGGATGTCCCACACATTCCTCCCAACTGCCACATGATTACCCCCCAACAGCCAGGTTACTGCTCCGCCGGGCCTGGCCTGATCCCAAAGCGGTTTCAGTGTAGCAAAATCATACAAGAGAGCTTCGCTCTCCGACCAGATGATGAAGTACATACCATCCGGTGAAACCGACGCAGAGATAGCTCCCAGTCCAAGTACTGCTGCAGCTCCATCCGGCAAAGTACCCGAATAGGATGTTGGCAAAACAACTTCATATACCTGCTCAATTGATGCCATTGATAGTTCTCTGGTAGACGGAATACTTGTCAGATGCGGAACAGTAATAGCAGTTGACTGCTCGGTAGGAACGGATATAGTCTCCATGGTGGCTGTATTCGCTGTCACACATGCTACCTGCAACAGGATAACCAGTAGAATCATAAATACTCTAAAGCATTGGTCTGCATGCATCATTTCTCTCCAAAAACACATCCAATTCACGTCTGCACGACGACAATCGCCGTTCGC
>JAFGLD010000218.1 GCA_016928235.1 Anaerolineae bacterium
TGCCTGAGGGCAACGTCAACCGGAGAGCGAAACGCCCAACGCAATCCTGACCCAATCGGGGTCAGGGGAAATCGTTGGGGCGAGATGCGTACGTTTGTATACATTTCAGGAAACAGATGTGGGCCTCTGGATAGCCCCCGTGGGCTATGCATCCCTATCCCCGCTCCGATCAGCGGCTGAGCGCAAAGCGTGCTCTGCCCACCGATACCACCCTGCCCCCACCGACCTCCACTCCTGGCCCATGTCCCCGTCCACTTCAGCGCGTTGTCAGGTGGAATTGAGCGGATATTTACGGCGGATTGATTGAATAACCTCGTCAAGCTGTTGAAGAAAACGAGAGCGATCATGCTTGTGTAGCGGCGGAGGACCGCCTGTTATCTCTCCTGCATCACGAAGCTCGGACAACAGGTTCCGATTCGCAACAACCTGACCAATGTTATTTTCCGTGAACGGTCTTCCGGTTGGACCAATGACATATGAACCTTCCTTCAGACAGCGGTGTGCCAGCAAAATGTCGGCAGTGATCACAATGTCATGAGGCTGCACATGCTCAACAATCCAGTCATCGGCTGCGTCAAACCCGCCCTCTACAACTTCGATCGCAATCCATCGTTCATTCGGAACGCGCATCCAAGAGTTGGCCACCAATGTGACATCAAGACGATATCGGCTTGCAACGCGATACACTTCCTGTTTGACTGGGCACGCATCAGCATCGATAAAAATGTGCAGCAAGCGAAGTCCTCAATCATCCCGGATTTGGCCCGGGTGCCACTTCATCGTTGTGCTGAGATAAGGCTGAGTTGCTATATTCTACCCTCATACCAACAACACGGCAGTACATGCTGCTATAGATGTAACTATAGCCGAACATAAAATCGTGAACAATAGAGGCAGTGCGTGCTTTGCGCTCAGCCGCGGATCGGGGCGGGGGCGGGGATCGGTGAGAGCAACTGGCGAATATTGGTAGAGTGCCCACGGTGGAGTGATTGATTGTGCCGCGTCTCGTTATCCCAGAGGGAGTCACGCCTGCCGATCTCTTTGGCGGAGCTGATCTGCTACCGGGCCAGGATTGGCTGGTGAAGGAAACGCTGCTGCACTATGTCCGTTTGATGGAAGAGGGACGTTTTCCGTGGCAGGTGATGCAAGAAGACCAGCCGATAGCAATCGAAGCTGGCACCAACGGCAAAGTGATCAGCCAGGGGCACCATCGATGTGCTCGCCGGCTACGCTCCCGTTCAAGGATTTGGTACTGTGATGGGGGTTGAATTCTACTTCCGAGCACGACACGACGAGTGGCAGTTCCACGTTTCTCTCAACCCGAAAATAGATACGGCTGACATCAATGTAGGCCGGGAAGACTATTTCTATTTGGAAGACTCATACGCCAATGCGAGTCATATGCCACTCGATCAGGCTCGCGAAATCATACAGGATTGTGCCTAGCAATTCATTGCGTGGCGGAAGCAGCAAGAGGCAAAAGACCAATGACCATCACCATTCCAGCCTTCTCCTGGCCAGACTCTGGATCGAGCGCCTGTGTGGTGGCTTGTTTGTGCCCATTGCAAGATGAGCAGGCGAGGCACAGATTGTCGTCTGTCGTCAGGCCTCCCTTTGCCTGAGGAATGATGTGATCGATCTCGCAGGGGAGGCCACTCAGCCATTCGGACGTCTGGCAGTACTCACAGCGACTATTGGCACGGGTGCGCACCAGTTGGCGCAGAACCTGGGGTAATGCAGCGCCGGTCATTGGCCGCTGCTGTCAGAGGGGATGTCCTGCTCCTGAATAGAGTGTCCCCGCTGGTGGAGGATGGCCAGGGCCTGGGCCCGGCGGAGGACGGAGCTGTTATAGGCAACCAGTAGATACTCCTGCTCGGATGCCTCGGCTGCCGTGAGGGAACGCTCTCCGGCTGTGTGGTTGAGCTGGCTCAGGCGCGTTTGCTCCGCTGGCGACAGGGAGGGCTGCGCTGCTGCCCACAATGCTTCATCGCTGAATACCTGCATGGCTGCCAACTCGTTGGCTAGGTCGGTCGGCAAGCCAGCAGGGGCTACCAGGACGGCATCGACCGTGGCGGCCAACACGTCCTCGACGGAGCGGTGGGTGAGCTCGGCGACCCGATCGAGCTTCATGAAGACCGATTTGGGTAATCCCACGGACACTGTTTGTGATGCCATCTCTTGCCTCGCTATCTACGATTTCATTGTAGCACGGCGCGATTCGGGCGGCAATGCGGGTGTCTCGCGGGATGGCGCGCCCGGCAAATCGGTCTTTGTTCAAGCCAGCGAGAACAACCGACCAAGAAAGGGTGCGCGGCGGTGTTTAAATGCATAGAACCAACAAAGAGATGCATACAATTGATCGATAGGAGTGTGCAATCAAGAAAGGTAGACACACATGAACTTCCTTCGCCGACATAAGCGTTTTTTCATCGTTAGCCTGAGTGTTTTGTTAATGCCAGTACTGGCATATATTGGGTTTGTTGTCTGGATGCGCACTCCCCACGATTCCTGTTCTCATCCAGAAGTTATTCAATGGGTTGCTTCTTCGGTCAATGATCCTGACCGGAAGGTTCTCTCGATTGCCGACCCTCGAACATATATGGGCTCTTTGCAGCCAGGTAGATGGGCTCGACTAGGCAGCACAATAGAGCCAAACGACGTGGTGCTATCACCTGACGACCAGTATATTGCCGTAACCGGCAACTTCGGGGTATCGCTGTATCGCGCTGATACTCTAGAGAATTTGTGGTTTGAACCTCGCCAGTATGCTGCTCGTGGAATAGCATTTTCTCCGGATAGCTCTCTTCTAGCAATTACTGAACTATTGCAGCGTGACAGAGATAACGAAGAAAAGGAACTCATTACAACACTGAAATTTACTGAGACAGGTCGAGTTCTTCGTGAAGTACCTGGCGAGATACGAACTCATAATTGGATAGAAAATGGGGATGTGATGGTGATCGCTTACCCTGAGTTCGATCAAGTATCTTTCGTGGATATGCAAACCGGCGAACCCGTGGTTGAATTGTCCAATGGTGACCTCGATTGGTCGCCAGATGGTACGATGTACGCAATTGCTGTTGATAAGACCGTAGAAATACGAAACACCAGTGACAGCTCGCTCATTCAAGTGCTATCGATTCCCCCAGGACAGGAGCGACATTCAGAACTGTACAAAGCAAGTTCTGTGTCATGGTCGCCGGATGGCAAGTACATCGCGGCAGCGGCAATCTACTTATATGAACCAATTATTTCATTCAACTTCTTTTCTGAGAACCTGATCGATGGAAAGCCTTATGTCGGTGTCCAAATTCTATGGGATGTAAAGACAGCACAATCCATGTATACGGGGGCAAAATCCCAGGACAGGGTCTACTGGTCTCCTGAAGGTACGAGGTTCATGATATATGACACACCTAATCGCTTAGGCGTCTGGGACACAAGCACCGGGAAAAACTTGTGTTCAGTCACACACAACCGTTTTACAGCATTTAGAAGCATGATGACAGAATGGTCAGATAACGAGAGCCTGTATGTGTGGGGAGTATCTGGAAGTGGAGAGCCATCTGATTCATTCGTTCTTCACGATGGGACAAAAGTTGATTTCGAATCGGAGGCACTTCACAAAATCCGTGTGTTACAGTGGTCTCCTAATGGAAATATGTTGGCGGCGGTCGCTCGGAAAAACGAGGTAATCATTTGGGATCGAGAAACCGGCAACCAGGTTATGGCAGTGAAACCTTCGGCCAATATCTCTCATGACGACGGCTCTCTCTCTTCCCGGCTAGCCTGGTCGCCAGATGGCTCAAGGTTAGCAGTCGGGTTTCTTGATATGTTGGGCGGCGGGACGGTATCTACTCAGTGGGGGGGAACCACCATCATATGGAATGTTGAAACCAGAGAAGAGATTGCACGACTGGAAAAAGTTGGGAGCAGTCTGGCCTGGTCGCCAGATGGGAATTTACTGGCGACGGAATCGCAGAGCGGCAGTATTACAGTATGGGCTATGACATCAATACCACCCAGTAAAGTCAAGACTCTGGGGAAGAGTGAAGATTGGCTTCAAACTCTGACTTGGTCGCCGGATGGTAAATTCATTGCTGTGGGAGTGGAATCTGCAGAAGTGTATTCCAAACCTGTGCAAGTGTGGGATATTGAGAGCGACAAGATAATCCAAACCCTTCAATATGATGCAGAGACTGTGGCTTGGTCACCAGATGGCAAGATGCTGGCCATTGACGATTTCCTCGGCGGAGTAATCCTGGTGGATACAGAATCCTGGCAAGTGCTCTGGAGCCTTCAAGAGGATTTTTCCGAGATACTAGCATGGTCTCCAGATGGACGGCTGCTTGCTACTGCATCAAGGTTATCCAATAGTATATCGGTATGGAGTGTTGAGAGTGGCAAGAAGGTACATGACTTTGAAGAACATGGCGATGATATAGCAAGTCTATCATGGTCGCCCGATGGGGCGATCTTGGCATCTGGCTCTGAGGATGGCGAGATCATTCTCCAAGATATGAGCAAATGGATAGACAACCCATGACCATCACCATCCCAACCTTCTCCCTCGTCATCCTGATCGGCCCATCCGGCTCCGGTAAGTCGACCTTTGCGCGCAGGCACTTCAAGGCCACCGAGATCCTCTCGTCGGACGCCTGCCGCGGGCTGGTGGCCGATGACGAGAACGACCTCTCGGCGACCGGTGACGCCTTCGAGGTGCTGCACTTTATCGCCGGCAAGCGGCTGGCCGCCCGGCGGCTGGCGGTCGTCGACGCCACCAACGTACAGCCGGAGGCCCGCAAGCCCCTGCTCGACCTGGCCCGCGCCCATAACGCCATGCCGGTGGCCATCGTGCTTGATATGCCGGAGGCGGTCTGCCGCGCGCGCAACGCCGAGCGCGCCGACCGCGCCAACATGAAACCGCACGTCATCCGCCGCCACCTGTCCGATCTGCATCGCTCGCTGCACAAGCTGGAGCGCGAAGGCTTCCGCAAGGTGTTCGTCCTGAGCACGCCGGAGGAGGTCGAGGCGGCGGAGGTGGTGCGCGAGCGGATGTGGACCGACAGGCGCGACGAGCGCGGCCCGTTCGACATCATCGGCGACGTGCACAGCTGCTTCGATGAGCTGTGCGAGCTGCTGGGTAAGCTCGGCTACCAGGTCGATGAAGATCCCGCCGCGCTGGGCGGCCTGGGCGGCTATCGGGTCACGCCACCGCAGGGGCGCAAGGCCGTCTTCCTGGGCGATATCATCGACCGCGGCCCCAGGCCGGTCGAGACGCTGCGGCTGGTGATGAGCATGGCTCAGGCCGATGCAGCCATCTGCGTGCCGGGCAACCACGATATCAAGGCGCTCAAGGCGCTTCGAGGCAGGCAGGTGCAGCGCACCCACGGCCTGGCCGAGACCATGGCGGCGCTCGAAGCTGAGAGCGAGGCGTTCCGTGAACTGGCGGCCCGCTTCATCGACCAGATGGTCAGCCACTTCGAGCTGGACGGCGGCAGCCTGGTGGTGGCTCACGCCGGGATGAAGGAGGAGTACGCCGGACGCGCCTCGGGGCGCGTGCGCGAGTTCGCGCTCTACGGCGAGACGACCGGCGAGACCGACGAGTTCGGGCTGCCGGTGCGCCTCAACTGGGCGGCCGATTACCGGGGCAAAGCCATCGTCGTCTACGGGCACACGCCGGTCTACGCGCCGGCCTGGCTCAACAACACCATCAA
>JAFGLD010000219.1 GCA_016928235.1 Anaerolineae bacterium
AAGACATCTATTTGCCAAGATATCATTCCTCGCCAGGGAAGCGCCCGAACAGAGGGGCCGGGCTACGCAAGTCAGATAATCAAATATGTGACTAGCTCGCCTTATGGATGGCGACCCGAAGTAGCTGTGCAACACTCCGACAGCTTACAACGATGTATCCGAGCCTTACAGAGATGGGCAGGTGAATCTCTGTGAATCATCTTGTACCCATTGGACAGAAGGCGTGTCTCATCCCCACGCTTTGCGTGGGGATGAGACACGGTTGACGCTTATTGTTGCAACTTCTCCTCAACCACCTTCCACACATACTCGACGAACTCATTGATGTTGCTCAATCTCCTTCCGTGCATGATCGATGAAATCATCGACGGTCATGCCGCCCAGGTTCTCGCCGGAGCGCAGGCGTGGGGCGACCTGCCCCGCTTCGACTTCCTTATCGCCTACCACCAGCATGTAGGGGATCTTCTGCCCCTGGGCATTACGGATCTTGGCGTTCATACGGTTGGGGCTGTCGTCGACTTCGGTGCGGATGCCGGCCGCTTTGAGCTTCTTGGCAACCTCGAAAGCGTAATCCAGGTGATTGTCGGTGATCGGGATCAGAACTGCCTGTACAGGCGCCAGCCAGACCGGGAAGGCCCCGGCGTAATGTTCGATCAGCACGCCGAGAAATCGCTCCATCGACCCCATCAGGGCACGATGTACCATGTAGGGACGGTGGGGCTGACCATCCTCGCCGATATAGGAAATATCGAAACGCTCCGGCAGGATAAAGTCGAACTGGATGGTGCTGAGCTGCCACTCCCGCCCCAGGGCGTCGGTGATCTTGATGTCGATCTTGGGCCCGTAGAAGACGGCCTCGCCCTCGTCGATCTTGTAGGGGATATCGGCCCGATCGAGCGCCTGGCGCAGCGCCTCGGTGGGGGCATCCCAGTCCTCGATAGAGCCGGCGAATTTCTCAGGGTTGCGGGTTGAGAGGTAAGCCTGGAAGCTCTCGAAGCCAAAGGCGCGCAGCACGCTCAGGCTGAAATCGAGCACGAAGTCGATCTCACCCGGCATCTGGTCGCGGCGGCAGAAGTGGTGGGCGTCATCCTGCGTAAAGCCACGCACGCGCAACAGGCCGTGCAGCACCCCGCTGCGCTCGTAGCGATAGACCGTGCCCCATTCGGCAAAGCGCAGCGGCAGCTCCCGGTACGAGCGCGTCTTGCTGTTGAAGATCTGGATGTGGAAGGGGCAGTTCATCGGCTTCAGGTAATACTCCTGCCCTTCGATCTCGATGGGGGCATACATGCCGTCTTTGTACCAGTCGAGATGCCCACTGGTCTCCCACAGGTTGGCCTTGCCGATATGTGGGGTGTAGACGAAATCGTAACCGGCCTTCTCGTGCTGAGCACGCACGAAGTCTTCGGCAGTCTTACGCAGCAGACCGCCCTTAGGATGCCACAAGATCAGCCCGGCCCCAATTTCATCGCTGATGCTGAACAACTCCAGTTCCTTGCCCAGCTTGCGATGATCGCGCTTTTTGGCCTCTTCCAGCTTCCAGAGATAGGCATCCAGCTCTTCTTTGTTCTTCCAGGCTGTGCCGTAAATGCGCTGGAGCTGTGGGCGATTCTCGTCGCCGCGCCAGTAGGCCCCGGCCACGTTGAGCAGCTTGATCGCCGAGGGGTTGATCTGCCCGGTGTGCTCGACGTGTGGGCCGCGGCACAGGTCGGTGAAATCGGCATGTGAATAAAACGAGATCTCCGGCTGCTCATCGAGCGGCTCGCCGTATTCATCGACGCCGCCCTGCTCCAGGCCTTCGATCAGCTCGATCTTGTAGGGCTGATCGGCGAACAGGGTCTTGGCTTCTTCAGCATTGACCACCTTCATCTCGAAGGGATGCTTGCCGGCGATGATCTGGCGCATACGCTTCTCGATGGCTTCCAGGTCCTCCGGGGTCAGGTTGCGCGGGAGATCGAAATCGTAATAAAAGCCGTTCTCGATCGGTGGGCCGATGGCGATTTTGGCCTCGCCGGGGAACATCTCCATGACGGCCTGCGCCATGACATGCGAGGCCGAGTGCCGGATGCGATAAAGCTGCGACTCTTCATATGGAACGTTTTCTTGTTCTTTTTCTTTTGCCACTGTCTTCTCTCCTGACTGAATCAAAAGCCCCACACCCAATTGGGGCGTGGGGAGCTTTGCACGCGGTTCCACCCAACTTAACCTTCCTGATCACTCCGGAACGGTTATCTTTGGGGCCGATAACGGGGCCGGGCCGTTTCCCCTTACTCGTAATAAAGGTTCAGGGGATCACTCACGGGGGGTATTGGCTGTGTCTTTGCGGAAGTGGCTTTCAGCCTCTGGCCACCTCTCTCTGGTCGTGAGTGTCACAGCTACTCGTCCCGCTCAATGTGTTGGATATAGCTTTGAGCTTATGTCTGATGGTTGTGAATTCATCACTAACCACCACTGTTTATAGCTTATCGTTGGGCGACGGAATTGTCAACGAGATGGTTTGTACTGTTATCCCCTGTGTCCAAAAACTGAGGCACACTTTACCATATCAACTTAAGGAAATGGCCTTACTCATTGAGCTTAAGTTGACAGATTATCGATCTCCGTGAGTTGTTCCGCCAAGACCTCGAAACAGGATTCACCGCCAGTCGATTCGATACTCCAGGGCACATCCGTGTCGATGGCTACGCCTCCTTGATCACGCCATCTCTCGATCACCCGGCAGGCAATCATGCCCTCTTGTGGATACAAGCTGGCTGTGCCGAGATCGGCCGAAGAGACAACCGGCGCCTTTTCCACAAACGCGATCTCGCGGTTGTGGGCATCGATAAGCTTGCATTCCACCCAGCCGGGGAACGAGTCATCGATATAACGTGTGATGGAAACGATCACGGCATACATGAGAAGGAAGTCTACCATTCTTTCTCGCGCCGGGGAAAATACAGGGTGGTGTGTAACCGGGCGGTGTTGTTCCCGGCAGGAAGTATGCTATAGTGGCTTGATGGCGTATCCGGAACTGTTGATATAAGGTGGGGTTGTAACCATTCAGTTATCGAATCTGTCTGGTGGTAGTTTTGAGTGATGGGTGATGAGTTCTATTGTCGTTCGGAACATGGGTTTGGTACTTGGGGCTCATCTTTCACCTTCTATTTACAAAGCAGGGCAGAACAATGACAGAGATCAAACAGGCATATGACTTACTTGGGATTCTTCGCAATCCCGATAGTATTGAGCGTCTGAACGCAGCCCAGGCTTTAGGACAGGTTGATATAAGCAATCAACATATTGTTCAAGCCATTGAGCGCGTAGCTGTATCAGATCCTGATCCCATGGTACGGCAGGCTGCTTTGGAGGCATTGTCGGCACCGGCTCACCAACGTGTACAGTGGCAGTGCTTTAAACAATCGTTAAATCCGGTTCCTCCGTCTCGCATGCAACGCGAAATCGATGAGTGGGCGCGCTCCGAGCTCATTCCGGCAGAGACGGCCACACTCCTCAAGCAACGCTATCCACTACAGGAACCTTCTGTCCCCCCACAGGCATCCCCAACAACTGCCCCACCCCCTGCCCCCCCAGTCTCTCCGGCACCGGCTCAGTCACCAGCCCGGCAGCCTACCCTTAGCCAGATCCTCCTGAGCGAGACCAGCATCAAGGTGGCCTTATACATGGGGGCCTTCTTCGTGGTCGCTGCCGGGTTCATCATAGCGGCTCTGGTAGAAGTTGCCCGGCTGCCCATCCTGTCTGTCGTGACACTGCTCTTACTGGGAAGCTCTCTGGCACTCATGCGCCGCCTGCCAATGGCCGGATTTGTGCTATATGCTGCCGGCGGATTGATGATTCCGATCGATGCCAGAGTGCTGGAAGACCTGTTGCATCTCACCAACACACAGGCTGGTTCTTTGTGGTGTGTTACTTACATTTTCTCTGCTCTCATATGGATAGCAGGCACCTGGCGTATGCGTTCCCGCCTGTTCAGCCTGCTGGCATTCATCGCCTGCACGCTGGCAGCCTACAATCTCAGGCTGTGGCTTGACAGCGAGCATTGGTGCCTGCTGCTTGGAACGTCCACGCTGCTCGGGCTGGCTGGCGCATGGTTGCTGCGGCGATGGGACGGCAACAAGCTGTTCTGGCCGCTGTTTGTGATTGCTCAGATACAGCAAGCCGTCCTGCTCCTGGCATCGATCGGCAGGGCATTCGCCATGGCTATCGATAGCAGAAGCACTCAGAGTCTGAGCTGGCTTGACATAGCAGGTTTATGGCTTGTATCAACCCTCTTTTACATCGCCAGTGATTTACTGATACCGCCTTCGAAGTCAAATTCTGGGGATACGAAGAGTGTTGAGATTTCGATCTTTCAGCTGCTCAGCGTGTTCTGCCTGGCAATTGTGCCTTTAGTAGCCGTGCAGGCTTTCTCGCCGACGCTTCGAGTCTTTGGGGTAGTGGCATGGATTTGGGGCGGGCTGTTTGCCCTAGCCGGTGAAGGGTTGTGTCTGGCCGGTAAGAAAAAGCTAAACAGTTATGGATTTTATGGCCTGCTCGCATCGGCGCCGCTGTTACTGTTGGGCATTCTTGTCGAACAGAGCGTCGGCCTGCGAGTGTTCTACTGGGCCGGGGCTGCCACCCTCTACACCGGGCTTGCCATCCGGCAGATACGCTGGCCGATCTGGTCGTTGGCCGTCGTCGCATGGACGGCTGCCTATCTGACGGGGTTCTCCCTGCCCGCCATAGAAAGCCTCGGCCTGTTTATCGGCTTTATTTTGATCGTGCCGATGGCTGTCTATCTGATGTTCGACCTGTTCGGACGCAAGCACTTCTCTTTGTCGCGCCATTGGACGCTGCCTGTGCTGATAATGGGAATCCTGCTTGTCGTCGTAACCGGCTATGTCACGATTATTTCGTTTATGAGGGAGCCGGGGAATGTGGCTCTGACTTACCTGATGATGGCCGCTTTTCTGACCATCTATGCAGTGCTCGATAGCCAGGTCGTGTTCTGGGCCGCCGCGCTCGTCACTGCCTATGTAGGATACCTGGCCATGCTCCAGCTCGATGGCGTTGCCCGGCTTGAGTTGTTCCCAGGTTTCTTATATCTGCCTCCCGCCATTGCCTACCTTCTGATCTACCGGATTATCCGATATCAGTCTGTGCTCAAACCGGCCTGGTGGCAGTCGTCGTTAAGCATCGGAGGCATGGCAGGGGCAATCGACATTACCCTGGCTCTGACAACCAGGTGGCAACCGGGGAATGTGGCGCTGACCTGCTTATTATGGGCGGTTGTGTTGGGTGTCTTTACGCTTATCGAGACCGAGCGGGTGTTGTGGTGGAGCGGGACTCTTGTGATGCTCTATGCCGGTTATCTGGCAGGTTCGTCGATCGATGCAGTGGTCAGCCGTGGTATCTTTTCCGGATACATCCACCTCATACCGGCTGTTGTCTTCCTGTCGATTGACCTGGCCGCCCGACGTCTGCTGAATGCCGGAACCGGCTGGACGACACCGCCCAGAGCACTCGGCGCGATTGCCGGGCTGGTGACCAGTGGGTTCGCAATATCCAGTTTGGTCGATGCGCCTGAACGCGGAGCAATCGTCTTTACGATCTTCGCGGTCTATTTCACCGTCTACGCGGTACTCGATTCACGCCAATGGGTCACTTATCTTGCCACAGGAGCAGGAGCACTGGCTTACTTTTTCTTCTTGATGAGTGTTGACCGTCCTGACCCAAGATGGGCCATGCCCTTCACGTTCTTTGCGACCGGCTATTATCTGCTTGGTCTTGTACTGACGCTGTCGCCCCTGGGGCGGAATTTTGCATTGAGCAGGCCCTTACAACTGAGCGGCATCTTTCTGGGCAGTCTGGTTTCGCTGATCGCGTTTTTCCAGGGTGGGCTTGCCGGTGTCTTTGGCATTGCACTAGTGGCAACCTGCCTGGCTATCGAGGCGCTCAGACAGCGTAACGTCTGGTTAGGATACCCGACCAATTTCTTTTATCTGCTCTCGTATTTCCTGATCTTGCGAGAATTGAAGGTTGACGAGCCACAGTTCTTTGCAATTGGGGCGGCGATGCTGGGTTTGTTCATGCATTATCTTCTCGTACGCAATCAGAGCAAGGGGGCTGCTTTTATAACCGGACTCCTCTCTCAGTTGATTTTGCAGAGTACCAGCTACATCCAGATGGTTGCCACACAAGATCTGAAGTTTTTCATGCTCCTATTCTTTGAATCGATTGTCGTCATGATCTACGGACTGGTGATCCGATCACGCAGCTTGCTGTTTGTCCCCATCGCTTTCTTGATTCTTGGCACGGGCACGGTTGCATTTACGATCCTGAAAGGTGTTTCGACAGCCGCAATTATAGGCAGCACCGGGGTTGTGCTCTTGATGCTCGGGATCCTGGCCTTACTGATGCGTGAAAGGTTGACACGCTGGGCCGAAGTCCTCAATACCTGGCAGCCATAGGGCATACTTTTCCGGAGAACTATACTAGTGGTCAGTCAACGTGAAATTGACGGATAAACAGGTTAGAAACATAGCTGTTCAAAGCCATTCTATCCATCAATTTCTGCTTGACTGACTACTAGGGTTGATCCATCGTTGGCTCATAGACGAGCTGATAGGTACGCATTTGCGCGGTGCCTAGAGGTGTCTCACAGGCCCGGCTGTCGATGCCATAAACCGGCTCTGCCAGCCCCTGCAGCGTGATCGTGTATGTCTTGTTAGGCTCCATCTGAAAATCGGCAAAACCCGGATCGATATCCGGTTTGAGACCGGTAAAGAAAGTGGCCTGCTGCTCAGCCCACTCGACCAGGATGGCAATGGCTGGAATACCCTCCCCATTAATGTCGTTGACATAAATCTCTATCAAGCCGGGAGGATGATCATCTTTGCAGATCGGATTTAGCGCGACCAATTTGAGCCTGGTATCAGGCGGGATGAGAATCTCTGTTGGCGTCACCGTTGCCCTGATAGGGAATGGTGTTGCCGTAACAACCGTTGGTGAAGGCGTCGGGCTGACAACTCCCTCGAAAGTGGCTGATGGGACAACCGCGACAGAAGTAGGCGCGAGTGTTCCGGTAAACACGCCTGATCCCAGCGGATCGCCTCCCAGAGCCTCAGCCAGGATGGTTAAGGGGCGTGCTTCAAATTCCTGACCTCCCAGGTAAGCCATGTTGGATTGGCTGACCACCAGCGAAATCACATCATGAGCCCCTGTTGTTTTTAATCGCTCTCGTGCCCGATCCAGATTGGTATCCTGAAGATAGGCTGCGCTGACCAACGAAATGTATGTCTGTTGATCTTCAGCATCCAATTGCCTCGGAGAAACATTTGTTAGACTGACCGGGTTCAGGTACCAGGCATAATAGACACCACCGATCAGGCCAATTACCAGCCCGAACAGCAGTGGTATCCAGGGAAATCCTTGTTCTTCGTTCATGGATTCAACGTTGGTGTAGGTGGTAGGTAGGGTAACATGGGTGGTGTGGTATAGCCATAGCGTAAAGCTAACCGTGCCAGGTTGCGAATATCATCCGGATTGCGGCCCTCGGCGATATATTGCTCGGTCAGGAGGACAACATAACCTGCCAGGTCCGGTTCGGCCAGACGTCCCAGCCGAACCTGCGCCATGTCCCAATCACCATCGACAGCGTAAGCTGCGCCGACCATCACAGTGTAGTCAGCTTTGTAGTCAGGATGCAATTGGTCGATTTTCGTGCTGGTAGACTGAATCGGCACATACCATCCAAAAATTGCGCCACCCAGCGCGCCAAATCCCAGGCCAATCAACAGCGTTAATAAAGCTCGTCGCATCATTCTTTCCGGTCATCACTATTATAGCTGATATTCGATGCTCAATTCGATCATCAATCATTGTATCAACCTATTCGTCAATTGTACTGCGTTGCGCTGCTATTCGCCCATTACAATGATCGACTATCACCCCGGCCCCGGCTGATTGTCATAGATCCATGACGCTGTCTAACCCACAGCACATCTGGGTCAAATTCGCGGCGTAGATTTTGCGGATCGAGGCATAAGGCCGGTTAGGAAGAAAAACAGATCGGACAAATGGCCTTTTTTCAAATTTTCCTCCCTCTTGCTTTCCCGTTTTGTCCAAAGTCCAATCCTGAAGCCCAGGCGATCAATATCCAACTACCATTGGCCGCTTGAGCTATGCATAACTCAGATGAAACACACCCAATACAAATTGACCACACGCTATTTCCCCGGATAAGCATCATCGGCGCGATCATGGGCAGCCTGCTATAATCATCCGCCAAGATACCCACAAATTTCCCAGTGAAGGAGCCCCTTGTATGTCTATGATTGCTCGGATTGCCCGCCGCTTTCGCGCGGAATGTATGCTTTATCCGGCACTCCTGATCCTGGCTATATCGATCTGGTTGGTGGTCTTGCGGACGTTTAGCGTCGATGATAGCTTCATTACGTATCGATATGCACGCAATGTTGCGACGGGGCTGGGATTGGTCTATAACCCTGGAGAGAAGGTACTGAGCACAACTGCCCCGCTTTATGCTCTATTGTTAGCTGTGATGAGTCTGGCGATCCCGGATCTGCCGCTGCTGGGCCGGCTGGTGAGCACGATTAGTATTGGATTGGGCGGCGCAGTGCTGGTCACCTTGCTGCCTACAAGCTTCCGGTGGTTGCGTGTCTGGTCAGGCATAGCATATGTACTAGCTGCGCCCCTGTGGCTAGCACTGGGGATGGAAACATCGCTATGGATCGGGCTAGTGATGGGCGCCATTGGACTGGCTCGGAACAAAAATCGGGCTGGCAGCGGGGCACTGATCGGGCTGGCAACACTTACCCGTCCGGATGCGGCATTGCCGGGAATACTCCTCGGTTTGACCGTGCTTGCGGCAAGTCGCTATGGATCGACATGGCAGAAAGCACTGCGTTCTGGGGGAATCTACGCGCTGGCGGCGATTACGCCGGTAGTCTTGTTTTATGGCTGGGTGTGGATCACTTACGGTTCTCCTGCCCCGGTGACACTGAGCGCGAAACAGGCTCAGGCCACGTTGGGCATTACAGGCTTCAGCGTTGGCACAGGAGTCTATGAAGGCCTGGGCCGTATCATCACATCATTACTAAGACACAGCCTGCTTTATGCCCTGTTTGGACTGCTGATGGTCGGGGGTGTTATTCATACAGGGATATCCGCTGTCAACAAAAGAGCCTATTTCTATCCGCCTACGGACAAGGCAGAACATCTGCAACAGATATTTCCTGCATTGTTATTGGTCATCTGGGGAATATCCCATTTGTTGGCTTATGCGGTGATGGATATTGCGCCGTACCGATGGTATTACGCGCCGCTCTTGCCCGGCGCGATTGTACTGGCGACGGTGGGGTTGAAACTGCTACTCGGAAAGGGATTGCCCTTCCGACATCTATTGGCTGTGGCAATCGCCCTTCCGATCACCATAGGGCAGATTTCTTCTCTGGTCGCTATCAGCGGGCACATTAAAAATGGCTATTCATCGGATCCAGGCTTGCTTGTGGTTAATTGGACTGTCTATCGAGAAGCCGGCGAGTGGCTCAATGCCAACACACCGCCGGAAGCTGTGATTGGTGTGGCGGAGGTAGGCCAGCTTGGTTTTTATGCGCAACGGACGATGACCGATAACCTTGGCCTGCTTCAGCCGGAAACGGCAGCTGCGCTAAAGCGTCGAGATGTTCTTGCCTGGCTGCCTGCGCAGCTCCCGGACTATCTGGTATTCCAACGCTTTCGGGAAGAGCGGCTGCTAATCTACAACATCAGCCTGGCAGACAATCCATGGTTTCATGCCAGTTACCGGCCCGTCGCCGAGTTTGACGATCCACGCTATGCTTGTGGCCCGGTAACGATCTTTGAGCGCGTGTCAGTTACAAATCCACTCACGGAGAGTGTGGCAGGGATCGATTTCGGGCCGCTGCGGTTAGACAATATGGCAACGGACGGTCGTGACCTCCAATTGTCAGGCCGAGAAATACCGATCAGGGTGCGGCTGGACTGGACACAAATAGGGCCAATGCCGGATGCGATACAAATCGTAGTCACACCACTGAACGTCGAAAATACCACCCCGGCTGACACCGTCTATATGACGGGCGAGTGGACCGGACAATTCTCTACATGGCATACGCTTTTGCTGAATGCGCCGTCCATACCAGGTGGAATGCCGCTGCTGCTCGAAGTCTCGGCCGTGGATGACAGAACATTTGGTGTGCAGGCGATTGGTTGGTTGGATATTTCTTTTCCAAAAGACGAGGCGCCGGACCCCAAAGCACCCACATTCTGCCGGGATCAGTCAGCACAACTTCAACTGGCAAAACACTCGGTTTCAGCAGAGGGGGATCAGATCACAATGCATCTGGCATGGTATGCGGCCCAATCGATCAACGCAGACTATACCTATTTCGTACATCTGCGGAGAGAGGGTGAGGAATCCCCCGCGGCACAGTCGGATGGCGTACCACTGGATGGGCACTACCCAACATATTTATGGGAGGCAGGTGAGATTGTGCCACTGGAGATTACATTGACTGCGCCCACTAATACACCGGGACAGTATCGATTAACAACAGGCTGGTATACACCCGGCGACGGCAAACGATTGTCGTTGTGCGCAAGCGAGCCCTTGACGGTAGACAGCGATTCCTTGCTGCTGGCTGATGTTGTGATCTCGGAAGATGGCTCCATAACAATCACGCCTTTGATGATCACCCCCAAGTAGAAATCGGGGAGATATCGATACTGTTTCTGTCTATTAGCTGAAAACAAAAGGCTCTATACGGATTGATAGGAGTGATCAAGCTTGACTTTGCACATCTCCAGATGAATGTTGACGAAGGATGATACAGAACAGACAGGATCATACCTGTCAACTTAAGGTTATTTTCCGTCGTTCTTGATCGACACCAGATTTGGCAAGTCAAGAAAAGATCGGGATGTTTTTGGGGAAAGATCGTGATCCTTCTTTGAAGGTGATCAAGAAGTTAACGCTTATGGGTCCGTCACTCGTTGCTCGTTTTTGTCTCAAGGAGGTGTCGTATGACGCAAGTCGGACACATATTGACCGGGGCAGCCATCGGTATGCTGTGTAAGCCGGATCGCCGGCAGCCCAAATGGCTGTTGACCTATTTTGGGGTATTTTTACTGCTGGCCAACATTCCCGATCTACCCTTCAAAAATTGGGGTCACGACAGGTATGACATCAGTCACAGCATCTTCGTCAATCTTCTACTGATCGCTGTGGCCGGAATTGTGCTGTCCCTGCCAAAGGGTTTTCAAAGCCGGATTGGCGGATGGAAGGTTATGGTGGGTGGAACTGCTGCCTGGCTCAGCCATCTGCTGCTCGATTCTTTCTACAATCATGGGTATGGAATTGCCATCTTCTGGCCGCTCTCCGATGCGAGGTTAACGCTGCCGCTTCCGTGGTTCTCCGTCGTGACAGAGCAGACATTTCTTGCCGCGGAGGGGCTTCGCGAGTACTTCACGGAATTTGTGTTTTATGGATCGTTCCTGGCAGTAGCATCGATCATCAAATGGGCAAGCGCAAATCTACCTCTGAAAAAGAGAGCACGGGCACTATGAGCATGCTGTTTCCTATGACTTCCTGCGCGACATCGCGAAACAGGGCATAATTTGATGTAGAATGTGCCATAAAAACAGCAGGTGGGGATTGGCGGATGGGGATGAGTGTCGACATCCAATAGCCGTCATGCTTGAGGGTCATCGTTTCCGGTTTCTCTTCGCCAAGGCCTGTTGATATTTCCTTCATATACCGTGTAAGTTCAGGGGCCTGTGCTTCGATGATCCCTTTCAGACGGCCCCATTCAAAGTGACGCTATATCCCCTCTGGTTCTATACTTTCCTATACGATGAAAAATCTGATCACTGAAAACGGATCACCTGAATGACGTAGACCGAAAACCTCGAGCATCGAGCGTAAAATTCTTGTTCCTTAAGGAAACCACCATGGATCTATTCGAGTTCAGCCGCCAAGAGCAGTTCAAACAGGAAGCACCACTGGCCCGCCGGATGCGCCCGCGCAGTTTCGAGGAGTTCGCCGGACAAGAGCACATCGTTGGGCCGGGCAAACTTCTGCGCCGGGCTATCGAGGCCGACCAGCTGACCTCGATCATCTTGTGGGGACCCCCAGGTAGTGGCAAAACCACTCTGGCCAGCATCATCGCCAGTCACACAGCCAGCGAGTTCGTGACGCTCAGTGCCGTTCTGGCAGGTGTCAAAGACCTGCGGGAGGTAATTGGATCAGCTAAGGAGCGCCACAAGCTGTATGGCCGGCGCACCGTTTTGTTTGTGGATGAGATCCACAGGTGGAATAAGACCCAGCAGGATGCGCTGCTGCCTCACGTCGAAGATGGCACTGTGATCTTGATCGGCGCAACAACCGAGAACCCGACCTTCGAGATCGTCGGCCCGCTGCTCAGCCGCTCGCGCGTCTTCGAATTGAAGCAGCTGACTGTCGATGATACCCTCGCGATCCTCCGGAGCGCGCTCACCGATCCGGAACGCGGCTTCGGAATGCGGCGGGTTGTCGCCGAGGAAGACGCGCTGGCATTCATTGTCCGCATGGCCGATGGAGATGCTCGTAATGCGCTCAATGCGCTGGAGCTGGCCGTGCTGACCACTCCGCCCGAGGCGGATAGTACCATCCGGATCGACCTGCCGGTGGCCCAGGAGAGTATCCAGCGACGTGCCGTCCGCTATGATAAGGGCGGCGATGAGCACTATGACACCATCAGCGCCTTCATCAAGTCGATACGTGGATCTGATCCGGATGCGGCGCTCTTCTGGCTGGCGAAGATGATCACGGCCGGTGAGGACCCGCGTTTCATCATGCGCCGTTTGCTGATCCTGGCTGGGGAAGACATCGGCCTGGCCGATCCCAATGGCATCGTGGTAGCCGGCGCTTGTGCCCAGGCCTTCGAGTGGATTGGGCTGCCGGAGGGTTTATTCCACCTGGGATTGGCGACCCTATACCTGGCGACAGCACCCAAGAGCAACAGTGTAGGTGCCGTTTTCAAGGCCATGGAAATGATCGAGCGGGGGGCCAGCACCATCGTACCACCACATTTACGTACCAGCCCACGCAGCCGTAATGCTGATCATCCTTCTTACAAATACCCACACGATCACCCCAATCACTATGTCGATCAACAATACCTGCCGGAGGCACTGGCCGGGCAGCAGTTCTACTCACCTTCCGAGATGGGGTACGAGGCACATGTCAAGGAATGGCTGACCACACTGCACAAGCCCAAGAGTTCATAACCGTTGATGATCGACACCCGGCAGAGTGGGAGCAACCAATGTCGTACCGGCATGATGGCAAGAAAGCACATCAGTGGCATCGATGGCTACACACGCATCGGGATGAGATCATCCGGTGTGGAATACCCGACTGTGTCCTGGTCGATGAGTTGTATTGGATTCGATTCCTGGAGGAGGCCGGTTACGATTATGCAACCGGCTGGAGCACCAGGCTCCTCACGCCCGATCAAGCACAGGCCTTGCGAGCTTTTCTCACGCGAGAATACGGCAATTCCTATCTGTCGCTCTTGTATTTGCTGGACCAAACCTCAAATCAAGATGAGGGTGACTGATCTAACCTGTATCGTAGGAATGAGGATTTATTGTTAGATCACCTATCACTTCGATGATGTGGCTCACAACCTGGCTCTCTCAATATCAGGCGGCGTCTTGAAAGTCCCCCCGATAGTATGCTAAACTACATGCGGGAATAAAGATAGGGGTGGGTCATTTCTGGAAACTAATCTACCACAAAACCACACAACCTTTCTATTCAGCTACAAGATAGATATCTTGAGAGAAGCTGAAGAGTTGGCGATCCTATCCATTCTCCGTATCGTGAGCCTGAAGGTGGATATATTCTGTCATTTGTAGAAAGGATAACCCATGCCATCGAGAAGAAAAATGTTGTTGAGGTTGTTTGTTGGGGTTCTACTCCTCATGCTTGTGCTGGCGCTGGTCGGTCCCGGTGTCTTAGCTCAAGAGGGTGGCCCCGCGGCCGGCAGGCTGGCAAGTGCGCCTGAATTACCTGCCTCTCTAGCTGAGCTAAAGCTTGACTCCCCACTGTCTGCATCCAATGTAGTTCCTATGAATAAAATTAACAAAACACTCCAGGGAGCTACAGGAACCCAGCAGGTTGTGGTGCGTCTGGCTGAAAACCCGGTAGCCGAGGTGGCCGAGGCTGGTGGTGATGCATCTGCTCAGCAAAATCAGCTGAACAATGTTGTTGCCCAACAGGATCAGGTCGTTGATGCAGTGTTGGCTATCGATCCGACTGCCGAGATTTTGGGTAGCGCCCAGGTTGCTACCAACGTGGTGGCCATCGAGATCGATGCTGCCGGTATCGAGGAGTTGGCTGCTCGCCCTGATGTTGTGGCCATCAACCCGGTGTTCGAATACGAGCTTGCTTTGAGTGAGACGGTACCCTACATCGGCGGGACAGCCGCGCACGACCTGGGCTTTACCGGCGCGGGAGTGCGTGTGGCTGTTCTGGATAGCGGTATTGACTATACCCATGCAGCTTTGGGCGGCCCCGGTACCCTGGAGGCCTATCAGGCTGCCTATGGCGTCGATCCTTCCGATCCGGCCAACACGACCACCGACGGCCTGTTCCCGACGGCTAAGGTGATCGGCGGATATGACTTTGTTGGTGAGACATGGGGCGGCAGCGATGATCCGCTGGAGCCCGATCCAGACCCCATTGACTACGAGGGACATGGCACCAACGTTGCTGACATCATCGCCGGTCTTAATGGCGTGGCCCCAGATGCATCACTCTATGCGTTGAAGGTGTGCTCAGCTGTGACCTCATCGTGCAACGGTGTAGCATTGCTGCAAGCGATGGACTTTGCGATGGATCCGAACGGCGACGGTGATACCGGCGATCATGTCGACATCATTAACATGTCGTTGGGATCACCCTATGGGCAGTCCTTCGATGATGATTTGTCGGTGGCTGTCAACAATGCGACTGCCGTCGGCATTCTGTCTGTGGTATCGGCCGGGAACAGTGGCGATAAGCCATACATTGTTGGCTCGCCCAGTTCGGCCTTTACGGCTTTGTCGGTAGCACAGACGGAGGTTCCTTCAGCTGTCCAGGATCGCATGGAAATTGTCGCGCCGGAGGCAATTGCAGGGTTGTATACGGCAATCTGGCAGAGTTGGTCCGCGTCGCTGACCGGCGTGCTTGAAGGCCCTGCGCAATATGGCGACGGCGCAGGCGGCAACTTGCTTGGATGCGATCCGTTTGAGATCGGATCGCTGAGTGACCGGATTGTTCTGGTTGACCGTGGCGTGTGCTCCTTCAGCATCAAGATAGCCAACATTGCAGAGGCCGGTGGAATGGTCGGCATCATCGCCCAGAACACAGATGATCCGCCGTTCCCAGGTGGCTTTGGCGGCGGTGATCCCTTCGTTCCCGGCTACATGATCGGTCGCGCAGACGGTACACTGATCAAAAACCAAATCAATGCCGGCGAGACGGTCACTGTGCGTTTTGATCCGGCCAATGGGATCTCTGTGATAGGTACCGTAGTGAGCACATCGAGCCGGGGTCCGGCCATGCAAACCAACTTCATCAAGCCGGAGATCGGGGCGCCCGGCGCGTCTGTCTCGGCAGAGGTTGGCACCGGCAATGGAACGGTTCCATTCGGAGGCACTTCCGGCGCGGCGCCAATGGTAAGTGGTGCTGCTGCGCTATTAGTAGAAGCCTATCCCGATCGGTCTCCTCTCGAGATCAAGACGGCGCTGATCAATACAGGCGATACGGATATCATGAACACGCCTGAACTGGCCGGCGGCGAACTGGCGCCTGTTTCGCGCATCGGCGGCGGTGAAGTGCGTGTCGATCAGGCTATCACGACACCCGCTGTGGCATTCGATGCGATGACGCGCAACGCGGCGCTGTCGTTCGGCTTCCGCGATATCATACTCGGCAAGACAGTGCTTAATCGCGTAGTCGCGGTACGCAACTACAGCAATCGCCATATTCTGTACCGTGTCAGCTCAGACTTCCGATTTGCCGATGACAATACCGGTGCTGTTCAGGTCAAGACGCCCCCGTTCGTGTGGGCACCCAAGAATCGGACTTCTTACTTCATGGTCACAATGGTCATCGACGGCAAGAAGCTTCAGGATTGGGCCATGGACTCCGGACCGAACGGCGGAAATGCCGATATCCTGACCCAATTCGAATATGATGGATATGTTAATCTGGACGACTTCTGGAGCATTGCCGACAACGACAACCCGATCCATCTGCCCTGGCACGTGCTGCCGCGCCTGTCAGGCAATATCCTGGCCTCTACCCGGACCGTCCCGATTGGCCCGGATGTCGACCCGGACTACGGCATTCCGACAGGCTCGGTCGATCTGCGCAATGTCGGGATTGGAGAGGGTCGCGTCGATGCCTATTCGCTGATCGCGACCAGCCCTAACCTGCCGGAGGGTGGATTGGGGGAAAACTCACCAATCATCGATCTGCGCTACGTCGGCGTGGCCACCTATCCGGTCCCGGCCGGTTACTGCTCTGCAGACGAGTCATTTGTCATGGCTTTTGCCGTCAATACCTGGGAACGGCAGACACATGCTAACGCTCCGGCAATCTTCTTCATCGATATCGATATCGATCAAGACGGTGTATTCGATTATGAGATCTACAATACGGATGAGGGCGGGCCGAATGTCACCTGGGCAGTGGATCTGTCTACATTCGATGCCACGGCGAGCTTCTATACCGAGCACGGTACCAACAGCGGCAACACGGTATTGATGATCTGTGGTGAGCAGATTGGGATGAATGCCGGCAACTTCTTCCAGCCGATGGATATCGAGGTTGGTGCCTTTGATGGGTATTTCGTGGGGACCGTCACCGACCTGATTTCCGACATCACCATTGCCCCATTGGGTGAGCGATACCTGGGCATGTTGGATGGAGATATCCCATTTGGTCAAACCAAAACGCTGACCGTTCTGGACTTTGGGCCAGTCGGTACGAACCCAGGCGAGTTGGGTTTGTTACTGCTGCTGGATGCCTCACGAGGAACGATCCGCGGCGGTGCTCCGTTCTACAATGAGGCACTAGGCCTCAAGGTGGTGCCATCTGTGTATTACGATGTCACGCCGGAGCCACCAGTAACCGAAGAGGTGCCTGATACATCAAATCCAACGCCATAGGCGTTGATGGCAGAACGAATTTTGCAGCAGATTGAAGAGGCCCCAGGTTTTGGGGCCTCTTTTGTTGGGATAGGGCACTTAGCGATCAGGGGTCAGGTTGCCGGGAGCATTTCCATGCCTTGGTTGGGGTGACTCGCACAGAAAGAAATAGCCCTTCTCAGAAGCATGATAATTGTAATGTAACCCATCGACATCCAGAATGGCTCGATAGCCGGGGACAGTGGCCTGCGTGTAAAACTCCCCCGGCTTTGGGCACCCCAGAGAGCCATCATTCCAGATGACGGACTCTGCTGATAGTACCCGGACATTCTGCCGGTCGATACTCAACCGGGCTGCCAAATCGTCGATCATCTTGTCGAGCATCCCCTGTGGAATCTCCCCGCTTTGCGGGGGAAGGGTCGGCTGGACAAAGTCAGGTGTCGGAGGGTTCGTGGGTCTCGGCCGCTGCGCGCCTCCAGGCGTGGTGATGGTTGCCGATGGAACAGGCGAAGGCTGAATAGGCACATCATCATCCGGCTCATGGGTGGCCAGCGGTTGCGTCTCCTGTTTTGCACAGGCTGCCAAGCCCCAAACCGCGATGATCAAAAACCACATTAGATGTATTCTCTTCTGGCGCATCGAGTTATCTCCTTGTTTGTGTTGCCGCTTTGATGATAAGACGCTTGAGATAACCGGCTGGTTCCTTATGGGAGATCTTCACAGACAATGTTGTTTCTGTCTTTGTCGAGGGAGAAAATATCGATTCCAGTTTCCGCCAGACAATGATCGTAACACGCCTGAGCGGCGGCCTGTGTAGTGAAGTCTTTGCAGGTCAGCCTGTCTCCATAGCAATCACACGGTCCGGCGCCTGGTATAGGAACGTCGGTTGGTACATCCTGGGGCATAGGCGGATCGGTTGGTGTCGGGTAATCGGTAGGGGGCTGTTCTGATGTCTGTGTCAGCGTAGGAGAAGAAGCTAATGTCAATGTCAGCGTTTGGGTTACCGTCGGCATTGTCGCGGTTAACCCGTCTGTCACGACGGGGCTCATGATATGCCTTGCATCTACATCGGTCCCTGTCGGGAAAGGTATCAGCAGGTCGATTGTTGCCAGGAACGTTGCGCTTGGCGTTAATGGCATGCCTGGGAGGGGTGTTTGAGATGACAGTTCAGGCTCGATGCTCATTGGCAAGACTGTGCCAGGAGACAAGCGTCCCCAGACAGCGATGACCAGGATGAGCAGGATACCTGCGATACCTGCGATTGTCATAATCCCGGATTTTCCCGATACGAACTTACCCGGCCTGCTGAAAGTTTGCTGTCTATGATCTGGTATTTTGTGCTGATGCTCTTGGCCGGATAAAACACTGCCCCAGCTCAGTTGGCGGAGAGTATCTCTGGCCCATTCGTTGTCAGGCTGGATTCTCACTATCTGCTTGAGGCAGTAGGCTGTATCTTTAGGTGTCTCCGCAAGCTGCGCCAGTGCTGCCCAGACTTCTATGTTGTCCGGGTCGTCCTTGAGCAGATCGACGAGCGCGGCGCGGGCTTCCTGTACATTGCCGGCCTCTGCCAGATCCATTGCATGGCGAACAACATCAGTGTGTGAAAGCATACGCTACCCTATCTCATGGTCTGGAGATCGATCTTCGCTATGGTTTGGGAGAATGTTGAGGATATTGTGTTAGGGCCTGTTTGTTTCCTCATAACCGGAGTACTTGTTTGAAGTACAAATGCCAACAAACCCTGGCTCGTTGAAATATCCAGGGCAGCTCAGCGAAAGTGGCTGTGGATAACAAGGCCAACCCGGCTGATGATTTGGCCTCTACGACGATAGTTTAGGCGGAGGGGGTGGGATTCGAACCCACGGTGACCCGAAGGCCACAACGGTTTTCGAGACCGCCCCAATCGTCCACTCTGGCACCCCTCCGTAATATTCCAGGTCACGCAGACCTGTTCCGCAAGTTGTTAAAAAACGCTGCCAGTTGAGCCTGGGCCTCATCTGCCAGTATTCCATGTGTTACCTGGACCCGATGGTTTAATCGATCGTGGCTCAACAAATCAAATACAGAGCCCCCTGCCCCAGCCTTTGGGTCATCGGCTGCCCATACCAGGTAGGGTAACCGGGCCTGGATCATCGCTCCCGCGCACATGACACATGGCTCAAGTGTACAGTACAAAGTTACGCCAATCAATCGCCACCCGCCAAGTGTCTGGGCCGCCTGGCGCAACGCGAGCATCTCAGCATGAGCAGTTGGATCGCGATCGTATTCCTTGCGGTTGTGACCACGTCCGACTATGACATTGTCTCGGACAGCCACGGCGCCAACCGGGATATCACCCAACTGTGCTGCCTTTGAAGCTTCAACTAAGGCTTCCTTCATCCAGTCAATATGATCAGTCACCGGAGCGATTATAACAAGGCAATGCGCGGCGATCAAAGATCGGCAAGCGATGGTCACTCACAATACAGAGCAGCCGATATGGTAAACCAAAAGATGCTGCCTTCTCCAGGCGCGCTGTCGACGCCAACCTGCCCTTGATGGGCCTCGACGATCCGGCGGCTGATGGCCAAACCCAGTCCGGTACTCTTCTCACCACCGGTTGAGCGGGTTGACAGGCGGCCAAAATACTGGAATAACCGCTCCTTGTCCTCCGGCTTGATGCCCGGCCCCTCGTCTTGTACGCTGATCTTCCATCCGTTTTCGTTTTCCTCCGCCCAGACATCGATGCTGCTGCCGGGCTGAGAATATTTGACTGCGTTTGAGAGCAAATTGTCGATCACCTGGCGCAGACGAAGCGGATCGGCGCAAATGATGTTATCCGGCGATTGCAAGAGGTGGACCTGTGTCTTCTTCGGAATTGCCAGATTGGCATGCCGATGGACGGCATCTTTTAGGAACTGTTTCAAAGATAGCTGTTCCAGATGTAATTCAAGAGATCCCGTTTCGATCTGTGACATGTCCAGCAGATCTTCTATCAGCACCAACATGTGCCTGGTCTGCCGGTCGATATCAGCCACCAGGAACTCACGTTCCTCGTGGGTTAGTTCCGCCGGTGAGCCGGTTAACATGTCGGCAGCGAGCTGGATAGTGGAAAGAGGATTGCGCAAGTCATGAGCGGCAATGCCCAGGAACCTGTCTTTGACATCATTCAGGTTGCGCAGTTCCTCGTTTTGCTGCTCGATAGCCTGTTGCCGCTCAGTGATCTGAGAAACCAATTGTCCTTTCTCGACGATGATGGCAAGTTGAGCGGCAATCTTCTGAAAGACCTCGATGTGAACATGACTGTAGGCAGACGGCCTGGTACTGGAGAAGAATATGAATCCAACCGGTTTCCCATTGGCAATAAGTGGACAGGTGAGCGAAGAGCGTATCCCCTCCCGGACGACCAATTGGGTCGATTCGGAGGCGGGTTTGTGTTCAAGATACTGGAGCAGGTTGTTGAGGATGCGTGGCTGGCCCGTCTCGATGATCGTTTGCAGACTGCTTCCTTCGAGTGCTGCCGAGTAGTCACGCTGCAACTGCATCTCTGGCTGGTCGGTCTTGGCCCAGCGCGCCCGCACAGTTTGTCCCTCTTCGATCAGCGAAAAGCCGATCCGGTTGTAGGGAATCACCTCGTGAAAGCTCTCATAGACATTTTCGAGGATGTCATCGAGCAGCAAGCCGGCATTGATAGCTTGCGTGATACGGTCGAGTTGTTCTTCCTCACGTCGATGCCGCTCAAGCAATATGCCTAACTCGTGTAACGCCGTCCCCAACCGGCCGATTTCATCGGTAGGCACAGATGGTGGATCGATATGGTAATGGTTTTCTTTGAACTGCTGGACAATCTCGATGTATTCAAAAATGCGTGGATCGATGATGGAAGATGGCATGGTTGTCCCCCTTTGCAACTCGATCATAGCATAAAAATCAGGTATTTTCTCAATACCTTTGGGTAGTCTTTAGTTCTGGAGCACCCGGAAATACCGTGGTTTGACGAGAAGGGGTTCATCAGTACACTTCGCAGAGATCAAAAAGCAAGAAATAACGATGAACCCACACAGGCATCTCAACGCTGTCAATCCCGCGAAATGCCTGCCCCCGCGCAAGCCTGGGGCGGGAATCCACTCCGCGTGCCACCCTGTCTCTCCTGCACCCCACATATGGTGGTCGATGTGCAAAGTCGAGCTTAGGGTCTTCGCCTATCCCATCACCACCCGACCACTGTGCTACTTCCCTTCCGTCACCGCCTTCTCGACAAACTCTGCCGGCATCCCGGTCTTCTTGACTATTTCCCGGTTCGAGGCCCCCTGCTTGTGCATACGCAGTACGGTGCTCGCTATCGGCTCTCCAACCTCTATGATGTGCCCGTCCGGGTCGTAGAACCGCATCACCCGTTGTCCCCAGGGCTGTTCCTGTATCTCACTGATAAATTCAACCGAGTGTTCCTTCAGCCGGCAGAGGAGTGCTTCTATCTCGTCCGACTCGAAGTACAGCTCACCATTATGCGCTTTGGAAACGATAGGGTAACGGGTGGGGTCTCCAAGTAACTCCTGAAAGTGCGCTTTACGATGGATCGAAAGGCCTCCCTTGTAGCCGACATTCTCTCCGAAATCTATACTAACCTGCTGCTCCAGAACCTGTTCGTAAAAGTGACGTGCGCGCTTCATATCTTCGACGACCATCAATGGGCCAACATACTTCAACATGATGTTCTCTCCTGTTTTTGTTGCTCTAAATCACTGATTGAATACAGCGGGGCAATGCCTACCGTTCCTTTGCCCCCTGCCCGATATTCCCCGGCAAATCCTGCGCTACTGCGATCACTTTTGCCGGCCCTGATGCCGCCTGCGTGGTCCTGTAGATCCACCACAGCTCGTCGATCTGCTCCGCTTTTCCCTGCTCAATCACCACACCTTCTTCATTGACGATCAGCACCACTACTTGTGCCACCTTTATATTGTCCAGCGCCTTGACGCGGATTGGCTCACCCGCCTGTCCTGCCCACCCGCTCAGATCGATCTCAGCAACCTCCGGCGGATTGAACCAGTCGGCGACAGCTGCGTTGTAGGCCGAGTGATACTCACCCTTGGCCATTTCCGTGTAGATTGGCTCTGTCTTCGCCGCCGACTTAGCATATGCCACAGCATCTCTGAAACTCCCCTGATGCTTCTTCTGTGCCTCGCTGAACACACGCCCATCAGGGTAAGTCGGTCTTGTGCTGATATAAGTACGACCGCTTTTGGTTCGCTTAAACACCACCTGCCCCCCAAGCATCCCACTGATGCCTTGAATGACAATATTCTGTTCAACCTTTGCCATAGTCTTTGCCTCCTCTGCTCCAGTATTGCTACCATACTGCTGCTATACTGCTGCCATACTGCTGCCATACTCCTGCCATACTCCCACTCTGACCACTGTCCATGCATACCAGGGATGACAAAGTTGCCTGGAATGCAGGATTAGGTGGACTAGTATTTCGGGGCGCAAGTAAACCCATAGTTATGGCTTGCTCCGAAATACTTAAACAGTTGGGCATGAAAGGCATCTCTAAATACGGGTTTATTTGCGCCCA
>JAFGLD010000220.1 GCA_016928235.1 Anaerolineae bacterium
AATCGATTACGTATTCACATATTTACCTGTTTACATATTTACTCACCCCATATGATTGTCAGTCGAAAACTTTCCTGGAGATCTATAATCGCCATTCCTTAGCGTATCGGCAGTTCCACTCGGGTTTGCTATTACCCCATTATACACCGCCTTATGATGTAGCGTAGCGCCAGGGTGCATCTCCAATCTGGGGTAAGGGTTCGGTACCCGCAGTCCGTCTATCCTCCACAGCCCAGCCTGTTTCACGGATTGTTTTCCGGCGTAGCGTTCTGCCCAAAAGACAGCAGCGGCCTATCGAGCTGGATGGCCAGCGCCTTCAGTTTAACCTTTACATCACTCAGGGTTGTCATCAGTTGGGTATCCTTGATCGCTAACCGGATTGGTACTTCGAGGTTGACGGGCACCGTCGTCGAGACGTGGAGGGGTTGGTCGATGACGATGTTGAGTGTTGTTCGAACCGGCACTGTGCCGCTGATGGGAATGGCTATGGTATGCGTCCCAAATGGTCCCATCTGAACCGGCACGCTGATAGTAGCATTAAGGGGAAGGTCTTCATCAACCGGAACGGGGATGGATTCTCCAAGCCCCAGATCGGCATTGATGGGAATGGTGTCTTCGATAACTACCGTGTAGGCCAGCGTAGTATCTTGCAGGTTATCGACTGTCATGATGGCATCATTGATAGCCTGTTGAGCCGCCTGTTTGGTGACAGCAATCTGACGCAATATGAAGACATTAAGTACGAGTGAGAGGATGGTTACCAGCCACAACACAATGTAGCCCGGCGGCAACGAGGAAAGGGTGTTTTTCGAAGCGGAAGCATGGGTAGATTGAGGCTGTGTTTCCATGGCTGGCTGGGTATTTTCGTTATCCATTAGATATATCTCCTGTGCATTAGCATAAACTTAAGCACAAACCCGATCTGCCTGGTTCTACGTTTTCGGTTATTGGTTCCTGGTTATGAGTCTCTGGTATATAGCCAAGAGCCTGTCATTGCGAACAAAAACCTGATCACTACAATGTCGTTTAATCGTCAAGCACTGAAAACTGATCACCAAGCGGTATCGATGCCTTAAGTTGACACCTATGATCTCCTGTGTTGAACTTACTATGAGTATAGGGAGCGTCTGGTGCCATGCAAGTGAATACTCGATGATTGCATGGTTGCTTCTGTCGGCTAAACGTCGTCCATCCATCAGGATTTTTCATGCTCGGCCGATTGGGGTTCGTATTCCGCGATCACCGCGCTATGCACTCATCCTCGTCATAAAAGGATGCGCCGGCCTTCAAAGGTTTTTGATCCTCTGCCTGGAGGCTTCCAAACACCGATACTCAGAAATCAATTGAAGGGCAGTTAATCCTCATACTCGTGAACGAAATCATTGTCTTTCTTGAAAATAGGTATCTTCTCAATAAACAGGGAAAAAGCACAGAAAAAGTAATCCAGGGTGATGCTCGATTTTTTGAGAAGATACCCATCAGCAAGCCAAACAAGCCGACATTGTTCACCCCAAACTACTCGACCAGGCTCTTGAGCCTCCTCGCATTCCTCACAAAACCACCCCCGATCATCTCTGGCGCATGGGCTTTACCAACACCCTCTATTGGCCTACAACCCTTTCCGGAGACCCTTCATAATTATGCATCGGCTTCTCTCCCTCCTGCCCAGTCTTCGGCCTCGTGTCGGCGATCGGGTCGCTCTCCAATGTTGCCCTACCCTCCGCGTGAGTGTCCGGATCATACCTCCCATATAAGGGGTTATCATGTCAGTTCTTGGTTCAACACTATCCGTTTTTTAGGAAAGAAGAAACCACCACCTTATTCTGCTCATTTTTGGCCTTGACCATGGGGGTCACCTTAGAGTAGTTGTTTTCGATTCCTCAGTGCGATAGACTGAAAGAAAGCAGGTTGCTATCCCGGCAATTGTCATCCCATCATAACGGTCAACTTAATGCCATTTTCCGTCTTTGTTGATCGACAACAGAATTGGCAAGGTAAGAGGAAGATCGAGAAGTTTTTTTGCTTAAGTTGACACTGATGGTCATCCCATTCACGATATAGGGATGTGGATCTTGCCAGGCCAATCCTTGCGTTAAAATCGAAAACAAGTGATGATGCTCGTGAACAAACGGCAATCAGCAGCCGGTCACTTACTAAGATATCTATGAGGCTATTTATGCATCGAACATTCATCTCGATGACCTGGACGCCGGGCGTGGATGCCGAAGAGGCACAAACCCTGCTCCGATCTGTCGAGGATATTTACACCATCTTGCGCCCACGTTTTGGTGTACCGGGTCAATTCGATCCCCTGCCTTTGGTACGAGTTTTTGGGGCATGGACCATCCCCTCTATTCCACAAGACGCCGCCTATGCCAATGTCGAGTGGTATATTACCAAAAGCCTGGACGATGACCGCAAATCTATCCTGGCGTCGCGCTACCTGGAGACGATCGTCCTCGAGCCCTGGCAAGCAACCAATCCCCATTTTGACCTGGTGCTGACCGATCTGCCCATCACTGACGATATCTCCAGCCAGCCCCCTGCTTCGCACGTGCTGGGCATGAGCCAGCCGGGAATACTCTCCCTCATCTCGTCCCAGCCCTTTAGATCGATCGAGAACCCAGAGCTGCGCAAGCTGGCCCTACAACACACTTGCTTCCATTATTTCGGGCGGCTGCTCGGCGTGCCACACAGTTCTCGCCAAGATCATACACTGGAGCATCAGGGTGGATTGTACTGCACCAACACCTGCGCGCTGCGATTTACTGATACATCCACCCTGGCCCTGAGCTTCGCGCAACAGGAAATGGTCAGCGGTCGGATATTCTGCGAAACCTGTCAAAAGGATCTGGCAGCACAAATAGCAGGGTTCCACTTCGGAACAAACTAACACTGGCCGATTCAGATCGCTTGTCCGGTGCTTTCCCCGCATCACTCGATATCTTCTATCGGTCGCCTGACGATTCATACCACTTTAGCGATCTACGATCTGTTAAAAACATCGCTCATGGTTTATCAGGAAGTAATATCACGAGCCACGCATCGCAGGTCGGGTTGAAATCCGACCGTAACAACTCGAACAACCTATCGCGGCACATTTGGAGACATCCGGGCGTTGCCCCCTACGAGACATGGCCAAAACTCGCTACCAGGGCCTTGTCAGAAGCGCGAAAAACAGGCTAAGGTTGAACGATGATCGGAGTGAGCGAAATTTTGCAGTCTGCCGGGCAGCTGAGAAAGGTTTCCGAGCTGTTACATACACCGTCACCGCAAACTGGCAGAGTAGCTATTCCACAATCCGCCGGGCACGACAACATTGTTTCGACCCCGTTGCACACGCCATCGCCACAGACCGGCAGAACGACCAAACCACAATCGGCAGGACAGGTCACAAAGGTCTCACTCCCATTACAGGTGCCATCGCCACATCCAACCGGTAAGGGCATTGATGTAGGAACAAGGGCAGGATCGAGTGTTGTAGCCGGGAGCGGCACTATGGTCACCGAATTGATCTTGACAAACAAATTGGGACCAAAGCGTACTCCATCCGGCGATTGCAATTGCCAATAGCCCTCATATTCTCCGGCTGTGGCAGGCACAATCATGCCCACACTGATATCGGCGTTGGTGCCCGGCGAGGTCTGAGGGACAGGAACGTTGGCCGGTGCTCCCATCTGGCTTCCGTGATCGAACGACAAGACTGTGCCTTCAGGCCAGGGAACACACCCATCCGATCTGACTCGCCACACTTTGGTGAAGCTCGTTCCAGCTTCGATTTCCATCCCATCTGAGATGGTGACATCTGCCACATAAGTACCGCCATAACCCGAACAGACAGTAGGAATAACATGTGTCTCTTCCACGACAATTGTGGGAACTAACATCGTCTCTACCGTTGTTACAGTGACCTCCGGAATGGCAACAGTAGGAAGCATCGGCGATGCATCTCCCACAGGCCTATCTATTACCCATAAGTCGGACTTCGCTCTTTAACAAGATACCAAATAGCAGCATAATCATGAAGGCGCTGCCAGCCGCGCCAG
>JAFGLD010000221.1 GCA_016928235.1 Anaerolineae bacterium
CGGTAAGCGCACCGTCGAAACCGGTAGGCGTACCGTCGAAACCGGTAAGCGTACCGTCGAAACCGGCAACTGTCGGCTGTTCACCAGCCACATTCGTGCTTATGGTCTGGCGCGACGCTATACTCATAAAAAGCATTACAGATATCCGCCAATATAGTATTCATAGCAGCACGGCCCAATAATTTATACAGCGAAAGGAGATGATGATATGACCAACGAAGGCAAGTGCCCGGTAACGGGCAGGACAGCCAAACCCATTGCCGGCGGCGGCACGTCGAACCGGGACTGGTGGCCGAACCAGCTGAACCTCAAGGTTCTTCATCAGCACTCACACATGAGCAATCCCATGGACGAGGCGTTCAATTACGCTGAGGAATTCAAAAAGCTCGACCTGGCGGCCCTGAAGCAGGATCTCTGTGCGCTGATGACCGACTCGCAGGACTGGTGGCCGGCGGACTACGGTCACTACGGCGGGCTCTTCATCCGGATGGCGTGGCACAGCGCAGGCACCTACCGCATGGGCGATGGCCGCGGCGGCGCGGGTTCCGGCTCCCAACGCCTGGCACCTCTCAACAGCTGGCCCGACAACGTGAACCTCGACAAGGCGCGCCGCCTGCTCTGGCCGATCAAGCAGAAATACGGCAACAAGATCTCCTGGGCCGATCTCATGATCCTGGCCGGCAACTGCGCGCTGGAATCGATGGGCTTCAAGACCTTCGGCTTCGGCGGCGGACGCGAGGACATCTGGGAGCCGGAGGAGGATATCTACTGGGGCAGCGAGGACGCCTGGCTTGGCGATAAACGCTATTCGGGCGACCGCGATCTCGAAAACCCGCTCGCTGCCGTGCAGATGGGCTTGATCTACGTGAACCCGGAAGGGCCGAATGGTAACCCAGACCCGGTCGCGTCAGGCAAAGATGTTCGGGAGACCTTCGCGCGCATGGCGATGAACGATGAGGAAACTGTTGCGCTCATCGCCGGAGGGCACACCTTCGGCAAATGCCATGGCGCGGGCGATGCAGCGCTGGTCGGCCCTGAACCGGAAGCCGCCGGCATCGAAGAGATGGGGCTCGGCTGGAAGAGCAGCTTTGGCAGCGGCAAAGGCGGCGATACGATCAGCAGCGGCATCGAGGGTGCCTGGAAGCCGAACCCGACCAAATGGGATATGGGCTATCTGAAAGTGCTGTTCAAGTACGAGTGGGAGCTGGTTAAGAGCCCGGCCGGCGCACATCAGTGGCTGGCCAAGGACGTGGACGAAGAGGATATGGTGGTCGACGCGCATGACCCATCGAAGAAGCATCAGCCGATGATGACCACGGCGGACCTCTCCTTGCGCTTCGACCCAATCTACGAGCCGATCTCGCGGCGTTACCTGCAAAACCCCGACGCGTTCGCCGATGCCTTCGCCCGCGCATGGTTCAAGCTGACCCACCGCGACATGGGCCCCCGCTCACGCTATCTCGGCCCGGAGGTTCCGGCGGAGGAGCTGATCTGGCAAGACCCGGTGCCCGCAGTCGATCATAAGCTGATCGACGCACAGGACATCGCAGACCTCAAGGGCAAAATCCTGGCCTCGGGTCTGTCGATCTCGGAGCTGGTCTCGACCGCCTGGGCATCGGCATCCACCTTCCGCGGCTCCGACAAGCGCGGCGGCGCGAACGGGGCGCGCATCCGTCTTGCGCCGCAGAAGGATTGGGAGGTCAACCAGCCTGCCCAACTGGAAACTGTGTTGCGGACCCTTGAGGGAATCCAAAAGGCATTCAACAGCGCACAGTCAGGTGGGAAGAAGGTTTCGCTCGCCGACTTGATTGTCCTGGGCGGATGCGCAGGTGTCGAGCAAGCCGCGCAGAATGCCGGTCACGATGTGGCAGTTCCCTTCACGCCGGGACGCACGGATGCGTCGCAGGAGCAAACCGACGTGGAGTCATTCGCCGTACTCGAACCGGCTGCCGACGGGTTCCGTAACTATCTCAAAACCAGGTACGCCGTATCGGCAGAGGAGCTGCTGGTTGATCGTGCGCAGCTGCTGACGCTGACCGCTCCTGAGATGACGGTTCTCATTGGTGGTATGCGCGTCCTCGATGCCAACTTCGGACAGTCCCAGCACGGTGTTTTCACCAGGCGGCCGGGGATGCTCACCAATGACTTCTTCGTGAATCTGCTCGACATGAGTACGACATGGAAGGCTACTTCAGAAGACGCAGACGTGTTCGAGGGGCGTGATCGCAAGAGCGGCGAGATCAAGTGGACCGGCACCCGTGTCGATCTCATCTTCGGCTCGAACTCCCAGCTCCGGGCCCTGGCGGAGGTCTACGGATGTGAGGACTCCCAGGAGAAGTTCCTGCGCGACTTTGTAGCGGTGTGGGACAAGGTCATGAACCTTGACCGCTTCGACCTGGTCAAATGATAGCAATTGGACGAAAACACACGCTAAGCCTATATTCGTACTTTGAATGATTGTCTTTGGTGATCAGTTTTCAGTGATCAGTTCACAGTTTATTTCAAGCGTCGCACGCCTGAGAACGACACCCATTGGTAGGGGCGACCCGCGGGTCGCCCCTACCACATCATCGGTGTCCAGTTAGCCGCATCCCCCATCCTTGACTTCCAACCTTCGATCTGTCAACAATACGACTTCGCGATTCCGACAACACAGGCCCCGTTTTACGCATAAAAGACCGCCCAAAACTGCCCGATTTTTCGGACGATCGTTTGTTACCCTGTCTCCTGGACCGCTGGAGGGGGATGGCAATTGGCAAGCAAGCAGGAACAGATTGAGCTTTCTAAGGGGCTGAGGGATAGGGATGGGGGATATCAAATGAATAAGGGCGCCAAATCCGGCCGATGACACCATTGTCCGTTGAAGAGATGGTTTAGATATCTTTCAGTTGAGTTGAGCATCGATGAAGCCGCTTGCTCCTCTGCATGACATACCACTGAAATGAAACACACCCATTTCGGATTTGGCATTGCCGGCGCCGGCCCATTTCCGTCGACGTTCCACATCCTTTGTGTTACACTCACCTTTGCGCCGGACTGGCGCGTGTTGTTGCTTGCTGGATATGAGGCTACCCATTGAACGATACAACCTCTGCTGAAGTATCTACCTCTTATGTAGGCTCGATTGCCCCCCACGGCGGCACACTTGTTAACCGTTATCTGCGTGGTGATATGGCCGAGGCCGCCCGTGAGATGGCTTGCTCGCTCAACACCATTCTACTCTCGCCGATGAATATCTCAGATGTGGAGTTGATCGCTTGCGGTGCCGTCAGCCCGCTTCATGGTTTCATGGGGCAGTCCGATTACCGGAGTGTGGTTGACAACATGTACCTGACCAACGGCCTGCCCTGGACGATCCCGGTGACGCTTCCCGTCGATGAGGAAACCGCCAAAGATATCCGGATTGGGCGATCGGTGGCGCTGGCCGAGCCGACTGCCGACGGTATTATCCACACGCTGGGCGTGCTGGAGGTCAGCGAGAAATACGCTTACGATAAGACGATCGAAGCTGAAAAGATCTACAAGACTACCGAAGACCAGCATCCAGGCGTAGCCCGGCTTTACAAGCAAGGCGATGTGCTGCTGGCGGGCGACATCTGGCTGTTCGATCAACCCCTGGCAGCCAAAACAGAGTTCCCCGAATTCCGCCATACGCCATCCCAGACTCGCCGCTTGTTTGCCCGTATGGGCTGGCGGCGCATTGTCGCCTTTCAGACCCGCAACCCGATCCACCGGGCGCATGAATACATCCAGAAGACGGCAATGGAGATCGTCGATGGGCTGCTGCTGCACCCACTGGTCGGCGAGACCAAGGCCGACGATATCCCCGTCGATGTGCGGATGGCGAGCTACGAAGCTATCTTGCGTGACTACTATCCTCCTGACCGGGTGCTGTTAGGGGTTTTCCCGGCGGCCATGCGCTACGCCGGCCCCCGTGAGGCGATCTGGCACTCCATTGCCCGTAAGAACTACGGCTGTACCCATTTCATCGTCGGGCGCGATCATGCTGGTGTAGGCAGCTACTATGGGACATTCGATGCCCACACTATCTTCGATGAGTTTAATAAGGATGCCATTGGTATCACCCCGCTCTTTTTCGATCACACCTTCTACTGCAAAAAGTGCAGCGGCATTGTCAGCGCCAAAACCTGTCCGCATGATGCCTCTCATCATGTCGTCCTTTCCGGCACGCAGGTTCGCGAGATGATCGAGCGCGGTGAGGTGCTCCCGGAGGAGTTCACCCGCCCGGAGGTCAGTCGAGTTTTGATCGAAGGGATGCGTCGTAAGCGTCAAATGTAGTGAGGCGTTTTGAGTGATGAGTTTGCCCTGGTCTTCGCGTTAGCTCATCCCCCAAACCGATTTTAAGGAATGATTCATGTTTAACTTTTTGAACCGCAAATCCCATGGCCGCAAAGTGATGGTGATCGGCCTGGACTGTGCCGCGCCTGAGCTGGTTTTTGACAAATATAAAGACGAGCTGCCCACATTGCGGCAGCTATACTCAAACAGCATCTATGGCGACCTCGAAACCTGCATCCCGGCCATTACCGTCCCGGCCTGGTCTTGCATGATGTCGAGCAAAGACCCTGGTACATTGGGTATCTATGGCTTCCGTAACCGCAGCGACTATACCTACGACAACATGTTTGTCGCGACCGGTAATTACGTCAAGGAGCGGCGGGTGTGGGACTTCTTGAGCGATGCAGGTAAACAGGTGGCGCTGGTCGGCGTGCCACAGACCTTCCCGATCAAGCCGATCAACGGGACGATCATCACCGACTTCCTGACCCCCAGCCTGGAGAGCGGCTTCACCTTTCCCGCCGAGCTATCGGAAAAAATTCTATCTCTGGCCCCGCGCTATCAGGTCGATGTTAAAAATTTCCGCACGCCTGATAAAGACTGGCTGCTCCAGCAAATCTGGGACATGACCGAGATGCGCTTCGCGGCACTCAACTATCTGATGGAAAACCGGCCCTGGGACTTTTTCATGTGGGTCGAGATGGGCGTCGACCGCATCCACCACGGTATGTGGTCGTTCATGGATCCGGGTCATCGACGTTATGAGGCCGGCAATAAGTACGAGGATGCCATCAAGGATTACTACAAGCTGATCGATGAGCAACTGGCCCGCATGTTGGAGAAGATCGACGACAACACTATTGTCCTGGTCGCCTCTGATCACGGGGGTCAGAAGATGGATGGCGGCATCTGCATCAACGAATGGCTGTGGCGCAATGGGTATCTGGTGCTCATGGAGGATCCTCCTCAGGATGCCGTAGGGCCGGATGGCCGGCGTATACTGACCCCCTTCGCCAAGCTTGAGGTAGATTGGAGCAAGACCCGTGTCTGGGGCGATGGCGGCTATTACGGCCGCATCTTCGTGAACGTCGAAGGCCGCGAGCCGCAGGGCATTGTTAAACGCGAGGACTATGATCGCCTGCGCGATGAGCTGATCGAGCAACTTGAGGCTTTACCGGGACCGGACGGCAACTCGATCGGTACGGTGATCTACAAGCCGCAGGATATCTATCACAAAGTGCGTGGCGTGGCCCCTGACCTGATTGCTTATTGGGGCAACCTGGGCTGGCGCTCGGTGGGGAGCTTTGGTCATGGCGGGTATTACACCACGGAGAATGACACCGGCCCCGACGATGCCAACCATGCCCACAACGGCCTGTTCATTCTCTACGATCCGCAGGCGTCAGGCGGTGGACGGGTGGTCAAAGGGCGACAGTTGATGGATGTCGCCCCGACTTTGCTGGAGCTGATGGGCATGCCCGTCCCGGACGACATGCAAGGGAAGCGATTGGTTGATTGAGTGACTGGTTGATTGTGTGATTGGTTTTCAATCGCCAATCACTCAATCAATACTAATGATATGAAGAATACGCCTCATCAGCCCAGGCCGCGATCTTTGATTGCCTTCCTCTACGCTGTCCCCATCGGGTTACTGGGTGGGCTGATCGGGTTGGGGGGCGCCGAGTTCAGGTTACCCGTCTTGGTTGGCCCGCTCGGGTACCGGGCGCGCCAGGCTATTCCACTTAATCTGGCGATCAGCCTGGTAACCCTGACCGTCTCCCTGTCCATACGCGCCCGGACATTATCGCCGGCACCAATCATCCCTCATATTTCAATTATCCTGACATTGATTGCCGGAGCAATGTTCGCCGCATTCTGGGGCGCGGCGCTGGCTCGCCGGCTATCCGAGCGTCGCCTCGAACAGATCATCTGTGCATTGCTCACCCTCATCGGTGTCATGTTGATCGTCGAGGCATTCATTCCAGGCGAACTGCCGGCGTTTCTCCCATCGACGATGCTCTGGCGGATCGGCGCAGGGGTTGTGTTTGGCCTGACGATTGGCCTGGTGAGCAGTCTACTGGGCGTGGCGGGCGGCGAGCTGATTATCCCTATCCTCATTTTTGCCTACGGCGTCGATGTCAAGACAGCGGGTACAGCCAGCCTGATCATCAGCCTGCCGGCGGTCATCGTGGGCGTCTTACGCCATGCGGCTCGAAAAACTTATCACGATCGGGCAGCCCTCATGACCACCGTTGGACCGATGGGAGCAGGATCTCTGATCGGGGCACTGGGGGGTGGGCTGCTGGCCGGGATTATCCCTTCACATCTGTTAAAAATCGCACTGGGGGCGATTTTGCTCTTCTCCGCCTGGCATCTCTTTCAAGAGTAGCACCCAACGATAGCGTGGTCATACCATGTCAGGTCTTTGTCCTGCGATATCTGTTTTTTAGACAGAAGAAATCGCCACCTTATTCCGCTCACTTTTTGAACTTGACATTGGGGGCATCATACTATTCAGTAGCGTGCTCGGCAAGCCCAATCTTGATGATTGTCTCTCCCAGATCATAATCGAAACCATAATACCACAAACTGTCTTCAAATGGCCCATCTTGGACGGCGATAACCGGCTCAGGATCGATGGAGGTAACTTTCCAAAAACTCCAGGGGTTAAACGATTCTGTCCATACAGTTAGTCTGCCACAAGTATTACCCAGGTTGATTTCACCCCATCCGGTCTCTCCCGTCGTGACGGCAAGGTCATCATCCCTGAGACTTCTACGTGCAAACTCATCGTCATCCAAGGTTATCCGGAGACTGAAGTCGCTGAGCGGCATTTCGTTCTCATCTTGCCGGCCATCCTGATTCGCATCGACCCAGAAGAAGAAACGGACAAGAGATTCGCCTTCTCTGGGCTGGTCAGGGGCCTGACCGAAGGAGATGTACTTGGTGCTACTGGCATCCAGAACAGTTGGCGTGGTTGGTGTATAACCACACAGAGGCACGGCTTGAATGTCGAAGAAATGTGTAAATGTGACATCAAATGTGGCTTTGCCATCCTCAGAAGTGTGCTTGATAACACGCTTGCTGTTGCCGTGAATATTCGAACGGCTGCCGATCAACACGCCGGGTAGAGGCCTTTCCCCACCATCGTGACGCCCATTCAGGTTGGTGTCCTCGAAGACAAAAACCTCCAGGTTGACGGTCTTTTCATCAACACCCAATGTAACGGGCCCGTTGGTCGATTGTGCTGTGGGCTTGAGCTGCGCGACATGTCCGCAGGCTGTGAGGGTTATTCCTAAGCAGATGATGAAACAGATTCTGTTGGTAATGGCCCACGTAATTTTCTGCTGTTTTGCTCTCATGAATTTTTGCTCCTCAGCAAGCATAACTACTCAGCTAACGGCTATCGACCGTTGGCTTTTAGCCTGATGTCATAGATTATGTTCATTCCCGATCACGCCATTTTCGCGTCATGCCAATATCTTCGCCTACCGATCGATGTGGATGGGTGAAAAATGCTCCCGGAGAGCTCAACAGGTAAAGCGATCTGATTCATCATTTCTAAGTGCTTGTGGCGCGAAATGGCCTACTAATGTCCCAATTTCACCGGCTCGCCAGTTGTTGTCGAAGATACTGACCGGTATGAGATCTTTCCGATTTCCGGAATCGAACGGTGATAGGTTACCAGTGAGCACAGCTGTAAACCAGGCTAAAGGCAGAATTTTCAGCCAGAAGCCTCCCTCGACAACGGGATGACGTGTGACAATTGACTCGACAGACCGTGAGCCCATAATTGTTGTAGTGACCCCGGATAGGTCGCTCCAGTTAGCATGCACGCGGTAGACCAAGGTATTGTAGGTAAGTCCTTCTAAAGAGAGTGTGAGAGTAACAAGTCTGACAATGATGGCTACAACGACAAAGACACCCAAAAACAAGCCCGCGGCTATCCATATCCAATCCCGGTCAGATGGATCGGAAGTTATTCCTGCCAGCACTAACACAATGATGATTGCGGCACCTACCGGCAACAATGCCGGTATAATCGCTGGTCGAAATACCCGTGGGCCAGCAAGTTTATATTGAAAAAAATCTTCGATGTTATGGTCATACATATCAAACTCCTGTTTTCAATTACACAGTGGTGGTTTCATGATTTCTGCGGCCCGGCATCTTTCCGAAGCGTGGTTCGATGCAAAGTGCTCCCTATAGCCATATTGCCTACCGACACCAGACCACGCAGCGGCATCGGATCGCATGTGCTTGTTGGGTGGCCTGCTCACACCGTTTCACGTACAATCGGTTTCCATGGTTGACAAGATCTTGGTAATCTGAAGTATCAGCGAAGCCGCTCATCCACTGCCGCCGCCGGAATGCCGAGAAGATCGCAGTTCATGAGAACAAGATGGGCCTGGCCACACAGCAACTTCGTCAGCATAGCGGAGTGCTACATGTTAGCACGAGCCGGCTCAGTTGGACTTTAGACTTTATCAGCGACAGCAATTCCCGCTTTGGAAATTCACCGCAGAGAGACGACCAGGGGTCGTTTCAGAGACCGCAGAGAAAAAACAAGGAGAAAATCTCTGTTGCTGAACTCTTTTCAGAGAACATTCTTTGGACACTGTGTCAAACCGGGAATTGCTGTATCGGCGATAGTCATGCTATGCATAAAATCCGGCTTATTTTATATGTAACTCCGTTATTCCCGATAAAGTCTGTTAGAAATTTGCGTCACATATCCCCAGGGCTAATAATCCGATCCGGATATGCTCAAGCAATAGATTCAGCTGACCGACAGTGTCATACAGCGTCCATAGCATCTCTATAACTTTAGAATATCAGAGTTGTCAGCATGTCACAATGGAAATACAGTGGGAGATTCGTTGAAAGAAATGACGTAGCAAGAAATGACTTCTTCGAATTCCAGTGTGCGGAAAAGCAGACGGATTCTCTTTGTGATGCGCCGATTCTGTCATCCCTGTGCAAATGGGTATCCACGAGCACGGGGAGGATAGTAGACTTTATCGGCAATAGTCATGCTATGCATAAAATCCGGCTTATGTTATGTGTAACTACTTTATTTCCGATAAAGTCTACTACGCTTGACCTTCAAAGCAGATCAAAGTCACGTATAAAGAACTCGTGGAATTGAGAAAAATCTCAGCGCATGGACAGTGAACAGCAACAATTGAGTATAAACAGAATCGCTGTTCTGCCGCATTGATGCGGTATAATATGGAGCGCGTATAATGCGAGTTGGATAGGAGATGAGGAGGATCGATGATTTCAACGCGAGAGGCATGGCCTGAAGAGTTTGACCACATTGTAGAGTTTTATCGATCAACCGGCTATGAAGCACTGATCAGCCAGAAGGATGCCATAGTTGTTGCTGAGGATGATGGTGTATTGTGCGGCGCCGTTCGGTTGTGCACTGAACGTAGTATACCGGTTATACGCGGCATGCGAGTCAAGGAGGGCTACCAGCGTCGGGGAGTTGGTACACAACTGCTGCATGCCCTCGTGCCGGTGATCGGTACGAGGCCCTGTTTCTGCCTGCCTCACCGTTATCTACGCTCATTCTTTGAACAGATTGGATTTACTGAGGTCGAACCGGCTGCTACGCCACCCTTTCTGGCTGAACGCCATACTGAATATCGGCGCGAGGGCGGTCTCGACGTGATCATTATGCGTCGACCCTCCCCTAGAGAAATCCGGGACATTGCGGATGCTGGAGCTGAGACTCGTCCATTCAGAGATACTACTGTCAAGATCCGCCCCAAATTAGATATCTATGATGAAACTCGTCCCAACATTAAAAGAGATGACATCAAACAGGTGTAGGATTTATTTTGTTCCCAAGTTCCGGGTAGATTTTGATAATCTGTGCAAGATTCCGGAGCGTGTCGTCAGGTTCGGTCAGTGTCATCGATGATGAAAAGCAGATATCGCGGCAAAATTTAATTGCTACCAGCGTATACTAGTGGTATGCTCTGCTCGGATATTAGACTTTATCGGCAACAAACATACTGTGCGTAAAATTTGCGCTATTTTACGCACAACTCAGTTATCTCTGATAAAGTCTATAAAAAAGAGGTTGCGATGATGAGCACTCGTGGTGCGCTTGATAATGATCTTACAGCCATTCGGGATGATATTCTGCGGCTGGGCTCGCTGGTTGCGCAGGCTGTTGAACATGCATTTAAGGCTTTTGAGACGAATGACAGTCAGTTGGCTCAGCAAATCATCCAGGGTGATTGCGAAATCGACAGTTTGCATCACAAGCTGGAAGAGCACATTACAACCACTGTTGCTCTCCAACAACCCATGGCAGGCGATCTGCGTAAGCTGATCGCCGATCTCTTGATCACCAATGAGCTGGAGCGAATGGGAGATTATGCCGAGGGAGTCGGTCGTACTACTTTGCGATACGGCGAGGGTGTCCCGCTCACTCTCTCGCCACTGATGAAGGATATGCTCCAACTGGTAACCGACATGCTCCAGGGGGTGCTGGATGCTTATCTGGAGGAGAGCCCTGAGAAGGCCCGGGAAGTAGCCTGGCATGATGACCAATTGGATCAGCTATACCGGCAGCATCTCGATTCCCTGGTCACTCAAATGGGATCGGGCGATCTGCCCATTGATGATGGTACCTATCTGATGTGGGTAGCCCACAATCTAGAGCGTATTGGCGACCGCGTAACAAACATTGCTGAACGAATCGTTTATGCCCGCACCGGGGCGTTGGGTGGATTAAACCCAAGATTCTTTCGTAAGTGAGACATACCTTTCCATATTTCTGTGAATGATCAGCAGGAATAGGGTTCTTTTAAATCACGGGAGATTAGATGGCTGTTGACAAGTCTCTTCGGATTAGGGTGATTGGATTATCGTGGCTGGCAATACTTATTGTGTTATCAGCTTGCTCTGCACACTCAGCCTCATCCGACAGTGCTGATAGCCAGCGTGCCATTCAAAACAAGGGCTCCGACACCCTTGTCAACCTGGCATTGGCCTGGGCTGAAGCTTACCAGGTCGTCGATCCCAATATGACGATAGCTGTCAGCGGCGGCGGATCGGGAACCGGAATTACCTCTCTCATCAACGGTACCGCCGATATTGCCAATGCATCCCGCCAGATGAAGGATGAGGAGATCGCTGCCGCCCGAGCAGGGGGCATCGAGCCGGTAGAGATTCCCGTTGCCATTGATGCGATTGCCATCATCGTCAATCCACAAAACCCTATCAGCCAACTGACCATCGATCAGTTGGCTGATATTTTTACCGGGCGTGTTACCAATTGGCAGGAAGTTGGAGGAAACGATGAGCTTATCGTGCTTGTCTCTCGCGAGACCAACTCGGGCACTCATGTCTATTTCCTGGAGGAGGTTGTCCGTAAAGGTGATCCGGAAAATACTGACATCTTCGCCTCCCAGACACTGCTGATGCCTTCTTCAGTCGGAATCACCAGCGAAATCGGCCGCAATCCTCGTGCCATTGGCTACGATGGCCTCGGCTATATCACGCCAGAGGAAAAGGTGATTGCAGTAGCCAAAAACGAACATTCCCCCTATGTGTTGCCGTCGGTCAGTACAGCAGCCGATGACAGCTACTCACTTTCAAGACATCTCTATATGTACACTGCCGGCCGGCCTGTCGGCGCTGTTGCCAGTTATCTCGATTGGATTCGAGGGCCGGACGGCCAGGCAATTGTTACTCAGCTTGGCTTTGTTCCACTATCTCAGGAGTAAGCTTCTTTGAGCGATGAACCGGTGCGTCCAAAACCGTATGTAGGGCTATTCTCTCAGGTTTCACCATCGGATCGATTGCGTTTGAGAGGAATCATCGATTTTGTCATTGAGCGATTGATCCAGTTCGCCGGTGTCTCTACTATTTTCATCGTTGGCCTGATCTTCTTTTTTCTGATCCGTGAGGGGCTCCCTGCATTCCTGGATATCCCGCTGCGCCAGCTCTTTGGCGGCCGCTGGTACCCTATCGATGATTTCTTCGGCTTGTGGCCCTTAATTGTCGGATCGATCCTGGTGACGGTGGGCGCGATTGTCATCGCCATTCCACTGGGATTGACCACCGCTATCTATCTGGGTGAGTTTGCCCCGCAGTGGCAGCGCGAGATCCTCAAGCCCCTCATTGAAGTTCTAGCCGGTATTCCATCGATTGTGTTGGGCTTCCTGGGGTGGGTTGTGCTGGCTCCCATCGTCCAGCGGCTTGGCGCTCCTACCGGTTTGACGGTCTTCACCGGTTCGCTGATTCTGGCTTATATGTCGCTACCCACTATCATCAGCATTTCTGAGGATGCACTCTACGCGGTTCCCAAAGAATATCGGGACGGGGCACTGGCCATCGGCGCAACACAGTGGCAGGCGGTCTGGCGCGTGGTGCTGCCGTCAGCTCGCTCCGGCCTGGTCATTGCCATTATGTTGGGGATTGGCCGGGCCATCGGCGAGACCATGGCAGTCATGATGGTGACCGGGAATGCTGCCAATGTCCCAGGCCTTGGGCTTGACATGCTGTTCCAGCCTGTTCGCACCATGACGGCGACCATTGCTGCCGAAATGGGAGAGGTAGCACAGGGCAGTCTGCATTACAGTGTACTCTTTGCGATCGGCATTGTGCTTTTCGTCATCACCTTTGGCATTAACTCGCTGGCGGGCCGGTTGATGGGCACCCAGGCCGGGCGGCGCAGGAAGGAAAATATATGACGCGGCAACAGGCACATCAGCTTGCTGTTGGCCTCATTTCTGCTGTCGCAGCACTGGTAGTGATCCCAATCGTGTTGGTCATCCTCTTCATCATCGTCCGGGGGATTGGCACACTCGATTGGGAGTTTATAACAACTGTACCACGCAGTGGCATGAAGGAGGGCGGCATCATGCCTGCTATATTGGGAACCGTCATCCTGACCTTCGGTACGGCTATTGCCTGTATCCCTTTAGCCATTGGTGCCGCTATTTACCTGGCAGAGTATGCCCGCGATACCCGCCTGACACGCTGGGTGCGGCTGGCGATTGTCAACCTGGCAGGCATCCCGTCAATTGTCTATGGCCTGTTTGGATTAGGGGCCTTTGTGCTCTTTCTGAACCTGGGCACATCGATTATTGCGGGCTCGCTAACGCTGGGCATCATGACACTGCCTGTTGTTATCAGTACCGCTGAAGAGGCTATCCTGGCAGTGCCACAGCGTTTCCGGATGGTGAGCCTGAGCCTGGGAGCAACGCGTTGGCAGACCATCCGGAGCCAGGTACTGCCCCAGGCCATGCCCGGCATCATCACCGGTGTGATCCTGGGGTTAAGTCGCGCGGCCGGAGAAACGGCTCCGATTCTGTTCACCGTTTCTGCCTTCTACTTGCCTCGGCTGCCACACTCGATTTTCGACCAGACGATGGCGTTGCCGTATCACCTGTATGTGATCTCGACCCAGGTGCCGGATATGCCCTTGTCGATCCAGTATGGCACGGCGTTGGTATTGATGCTGATTGTGCTGTCGCTGACATTGATAGCTTCAATTGTCCGCACTAAGATGCGTCGTCGACGGGAGTGGTAAGTCATGCCCAACTCTCATCAAGTCAAAATTGCCATCCAGGATGTTTCATTTACTTACAGTGATGGGACAGAGGCGCTCAGAAATATCTCGTTCGATGTGTATACCAATGAGATATTTGTCTTGTTTGGCCCTTCTCGTAGTGGAAAGTCGACGCTGCTCAAGCTGCTCAACCGCCTGTCCGATCTCTCTGAGGGGGCAACCATCCGAGGAGGCATCTTATTTAACGGCCAGGATGTTTTCGATCATCGAGTCAACGTTGCCACTTTGCGCCGCCAGATCAGCATGGTCTTTGCTATCCCGACCCCTCTGCCCGGCAGCATTCGCGACAATCTGACTTATGGCTTGAGAATGGGAGGCATTCGCAGCATCGACGTTCTCAACGAGCGCATCGAACGGTCACTCAAACAGGCCGCGCTTTGGGATGAAGTCAAGGATCGTCTGGATAAATCAGCCTTTGCGCTCTCCGGCGGTCAGCAGCAGCGCCTTTGCCTGGCGCGCAGCCTGGCAATGGAGCCGGACGTGATTGTCCTGGATAACCCCACTTCCGGCCTCGATCCGCTGTCGACCGAGACCGTAGAGGAATCGCTGCAAGAGTTGAAACAGCGCTACACCATCATCATCGTGCCGCATAGTGTGCAGCAGGCCACCCGTATTGCTGACCGCGCGGCATTCTTACTGGATGGCGATCTGATCGAGATCGGCCAGGCCACCGATATTTTCGTCGCGCCGCAAGACAAGCGCACCGAGGATTACATCACAGGACGGTTCGGTTGATGGATAATCAGATATTGGCAAGTACAGGCGATGGAAACAAGATCGAGGTGCAGGATTTCAGCTTTTACTATGGTGATTTTCCTGCTCTGAAGTCACTCAACCTCTCCATGAAGCGCAACCGGATCACAGCGCTGATTGGCCCATCCGGCTGTGGCAAATCGACATTCTTGCGCTCGTTGAACCGGATGAATGAGACCATCCGGAACACCCGCGCTGAGGGTGTGATCTTGCTGGACGGCAAGAATATCTATGATCCGGCGGTCGATGTCACCGAGCTGCGACAGCATGTTGGGATGGTTTTCCAGCGTCCCAATCCCTTTCCACAAAGCATCTACGATAATGTGGCCTTTGGCCCGCGCGTCCTGGGGCTTGCCGGGGGCGGCAGCCGTCTCGATCAGATTGTCCAAGAGAGCCTGGAGGGCGCCGGGCTGTGGCACGAGGTTAAGCACCGTCTGCGAACCCCGGCTCTTGACCTGAGCCCTGGTCAGCAGCAGCGGGTGTGCATCGCCCGGACAATTGCCGTCAAGCCGGAGGTTATCCTGATGGATGAGCCATGCTCGGCCCTCGACCCGGTGGCCACGCTGCACATCGAAGACCTGATGCGGCGGCTGGCAGAACAGTACACAATTGTCATTGTCACCCACAACATGCAGCAAGCTGCCCGTGCCTCCCACTGGACAGGTTTCTTCTGGCTGGGCGAGCTAATCGAGTTCCGGCAGACAGGCGAGATTTTTCGCTCACCCCAGGAAAAACTGACCGAAGCTTACATTACCGGACGGAGAGGCTGATAGGGTGGCCAATGGCAGTCGCTGTTGGGTGTTTCGCCGAATAGGACAGCGTGGCCCCTTGCGCTTGACAGCTGATTTCTGCTAAATGACAGGCGATGGCTACTTGTTGCAATGCGTTTGCTCCTCGTTGCGCAGTCAATCCTCCTTGCCAGACAAGGGAACTACATGCCTCCACATGACGTCTTTATATCAAGTTACATGCATCGAAGACCCGGTATGGAGGCCTGTCATGAGTAAAGACGTTGCTTCATCAGAGTTTGCATTGCCCGAATCAGAAAGACGTTCGTCTGCCTCGTTGTCCTGGCTGTGGACAATCCTCGGCGGGATCATCCTGGCGGCGCTGGCGGTGGGCGGCATCGCCGGTTTTATGCTGGGGCGATGGTATGAGCGTGTGAACGGTCCTGGATCTTATCAGTATCAGGACACCTACTGGTTGTTGGGAGCAGCGTTGGTGGATCGCGGCCAATCGGTTTCTTGGGAAAAGCTTGCCACCGGCGGCCCGGCTGATATGGCAGGCATCAAAGAAGGCGATCGGTTGGTGGCGATTGACGGTCAAGCAATCAACACCTCTCGGCAGGCACGCAACATATTGGCGGAGTATGGTGTGGGATCGCTGGTTAGTCTCACTGTTGAGCGTAAGAGCCGTGTCGAGCAATATGATATCACATTGGGGTATAGTTGCTCGTACCCGCTGCCGATCGAACCGCCGGTGATCATCGTACCGCCGCCTCAACCGCCTGACTCGTATGGAGATGCCCGGTTGGGTGTCTATTATCGTACCATCCAACCCGACGATCCTTTTGCGGTCAGTGACGGCGCATTGATCATCACAGTCTGGCCGGGCAGTCCGGCAGAAGCAGCCGGACTGGAACCGTCTGATATCATCACCAGGGTGGGAAGCAAGCGGCTGACACATCACTATATGCTGAATGATGCACTTGATCGGTACGCCGCGGGTAATAGGGTATCGCTTGATGTCTGGGATTATCGCACGGGTAATATCGTGACACTGTCGGTGATACTGGGCAATCAGTAGCCTGCAAGACACAACATTTTCGATGGTTCGCCGGGCCAGATATAGCTTCTCTGTGTCCGGCGAGTGTTTTTTTGCTATCCGATATCGTATTTTCCCGCACCATTCTGAGATCGCGATTGTTCTCTTTGCCTCGAAATACCTCGTAGGGGGGCTAGGCTCGGCCCCGCTAATCAGGCCGAGCCTATTCGCCGACAGCATCTTGGTAAGTTCCAGGATATGGCAAACGAAGCATTCATTCTGGAATGTCTGGAGGCTAACTTCGCAGTGGGATGGCATCGAGTGTAAACTAATCACCAGTCAACAAGAACTGGATACTATGGACGTCGACCTGTAAACTGGGTTTTCTATGTCAACACCTCCAATGCCAACTCTCGACATCCTGTTTTTTCGATTAGGCCTGGCGCTGTTTCTTGGCTTTTTAATCGGCCTGGAGCGCGAGCGCGAAAAAGAAATGATCTTTGCCGGGATGCGCACCTTTGCACTGATCAGTTTGCTGGGCGCAACGACGGCCTTTGCCGGCGAGCAGTTTGTTGGCCCCTGGCTGATTGTTATCGGATTTTTCATTGTTTCAACCTTTGCGCTGGCGTCTCATATCCGCAATATGAGCGCCGGTCATATTGGTGTTACAACTGAAGTGGCCTTCCTGTTGGCTTACCTGTTAGGCGCGTTGGTATATTGGGATATGCTGGCCCTGGCCGCTGCGATGACTGTCGTCGTGGTGCTTGTGCTAACCTTCAAGCCAAATTTGAAGGTCTTTCTGAAGCATGTCGAGCGCGAGGACTTATGGGCCGGGCTGGAATTTGCAATCGTGTGGGTGATTGTCTTACCGGTTCTTCCCAACCAGACCTATGGGCCGCTCAATATCCTCAACCCGCGCGAAATCTGGCTGATGGTTGTGATCGTCGCCGGGCTGAATCTGGCGGCCTACGTGCTGTCACAAATGTATGGCATGAAGCGCGGCATTGGCATGACGGGCGTTTTAGGCGGATTGATATCGAGTACGGCTGTGACATTTGAATTTGCTCGCCGCAGCCAGAGAGACGATCAGCGATTATTTGCCCGGTTGTTTGCTCTGGCTATCACCATTGCATCTGCCGGAATGTTTGTGCGAGTGCTGGTGCTCACCCTGCTTTTTAATAGCGATTTGGGGATAACGTTATTGCCTTCTATGTTAGCCGGCAGTGCTATCACCGGGTTGGGGGTTGGTCTGCTGTGGCTGCAAACTCGCCGACAGAGCGAACCCGATCGAGACGATGTGTCAGCCGAAAAGACCCGCAGCCCCTTTGCATTACGACCTGCACTCCAGTTTGGTCTGGCCTTTGCAGTGGTGATGTGGCTATCCAGAGCAGCTCAAGTTTATCTGGACGATGCTGGGGTCTATCTCTCTGGGATACTTGGTGGTTTAGGTGGGCTGGATGCTGTGACTCTTTCGATGGCAAAACTGTCCCGTACAACTGTTTCGGAAACTGTTGCCATGCGCAGTATCACATTGGGCACTGCTACCAATATGTTGTTCAAGGGCGGTATTGTGGCTCTGCTGGGGGCTAAAGAAATTCGCCGCGTGATACTCCCTCTTTTTATCTTAACGGCAGCGGCAAGCGTCGCGGTCGCATTCTTGATCCGGTAAATGGGTGGGTAAGGCCGGCTTGTTTTGCTGTGGGTAACACAGTGTCCCCAACCCGTACCCAATCCCTAGCCCTAAAAACGAGGTCATCGATCATGCAAGCAACTTTTCGTTTTTACGCTGAGTTGAACCATTTCCTGACGCATCGTAAGCGTCAGATAGCATTTGCTCATCACTTTGACGGACGCCAATCGATCAAGGATATGATCGAGTCACTGGGCGTTCCGCATACCGAGATCGATTTGATACTAGTCAATGGCCAATCGGTCGATTTCAGCTACCTGGTTCAGGATGGCGATCAGATCAGCGTCTACCCCACATTTGAGGCACTCGATATCACGCCCGCGCAGCGGCTTCGACCCCAGCCGCTGCGGGTTGCACGCTTCGTCCTCGATATCCACCTGGGGAGGCTTGCGGCCTATTTGCGCATGTTGGGTTTCGATACCCTGTACCGCAATGATTATGAAGATAGCGAGCTGGCGCGTGTCTCCAGGGATGAACATCGTATTTTGCTGACCAGAGACCGGGGTCTCTTGAAGCGCAGCATGGTCAAGCATGGTCACTATGTGAGGGAAACCAACCCTCGCCGCCAGCTGGTCGAAGTTGTCCGGCATTTCGATTTGTTTAGCTCTATCGAGCCTTTCAGCAGGTGTGTCAGTTGTAATGGGCTGGTTGAGACAGTCGATAAGGAAGCAATCACTGATCGGTTGATGCCCCAGACACAACAGCACTATGATGAATTTCATCGTTGCACAGAGTGCGAGCAGCTATACTGGAAAGGCTCCCATTACGAGCGCATGGCTCAGCTTGTCGAACACGTCCTGGCCCAGGAACCCAAGTCATCACCCTAACGCTTGGTCGTTAGTGTCAAGTTAGCACTCACCAAATAGTTGTGCTACAGTGTCTTCTGGCTGATGGCAGCGAATGTCATCGACTATAGTCTATGAACTTCATCCCCCTTCACCTGAAACGAGGCAGGGGGTAATGACAAGGACGATACCTCGCATAGAGAGAAGCTCCAGGAGACCTGAAGC
>JAFGLD010000222.1 GCA_016928235.1 Anaerolineae bacterium
ATGACATACTGGTCTGGGAATGCCATTCCGTTCCTCAAAATGCTCCCAAACAATCTCGTTCCATATCACAGACTCGTGAACCATCCCAAATTGTCACAATTCAGTCTGGTCTCAACAAGGGGGAATGAACTATGAGATGAGACCAAGTGATGAGTGACAAGAAAATGCTATTCGCCGGACTGTGATTTATTATAGGACAGGAGTAACCAAAGGGAAACTCCACGTAGACTCTACTTGCGTCACAACTCGACCAGACACAAATGTGATCATCAAAAACCGTCACTCAGATACTCGCAATCCCAGAGGCTATCACGATTATCTCGATCAGGTTGGGCAGGGGCTCGAGGCCCTTGTGGTTGATAATCACCCGCGCAGATTTCGTTTCAGGCGAAAAGTCTTGCCCGTTGATGCTGACTTGCCCGATGGCCTCTTGTGCCATTCACACTACACACCTTTGATCTTTGCTCTTTTGTCACCTCGTGATAAAAGATCGGGCACCCCCACCCCGATCACCGGCAATCCGGCTGAACAATAGGTTGGCTGCCGCCCTCACCCAGGCCGTATCCAAAGGGGAAGAGAGGGGCATCACAGCCCGTTTTGCCGGAAACATTGGTGATGTTCAGCGGCATCTGCTCATTCGAGCGCGGCCAGGTGTAAGGCAAACGCCCAGTAAAGGGATAATCGCCGAACAAAACATCTGCCACGCCTGCTCCCTCAGTGCCCGGCAGCCAGGCAGCCACCCAGGCATCGGCTGTATCGAGCTGATCGGTGATGATCAATGGGCGACCAGACAAGATGATGACCACCATCTCTCGGCTATGCGCCCGTACCGCGTCAATGACATCGATATCACCTTGCAGCAACCTAAGATCATCTGTATCACCAAAGCCCTCGGCATAAGGATGCTCGCCCACCACGGCAATACCGACATCGGCCATGCCACCGAACATGCCAGCCGGGTCATACTCGATCTGGGTATCCGCCGAGACACGATCCTGGATGCCTTGCAGGATGGTTGTTCCAGGCTGAATGGCACCAGCACTGCCCTGCCAGGCAATCGTCCAGCCACCACACTGAATGCCAATATCGTCGGCTCCCTGACCACCCACGTAAATCAGGGATGTACCATCGACGATAGGCAATACATCACCCTCGTTCTTGAGCAAGACCAGCGATTGGCGCACCGCCTGCCGCGCCAACCGGCGATGCTCGTCCGAGCCCACGGACGGCAAAAGGTCCGGATCGGCAAAAGGATGATCAAACAGGCCGAGAGCGAATTTGGTTGTCAGAATGCGGCGCACGGCATCATCGACACGTTCCTCCGTGATATCGCCGGCCTGGACGGCCTCCTTCATGACCTCGATGAACCCTTTGTAATCATAGGGCACCATGTTCATGTCTACGCCGGCATTGATACTGGTCACGACAGCTGTATAATAGTCAAAATCAACCTGACTGATAGCGGCCCAATCCGAGATGATAAACCCATCAAAGATTAGCTCGCCCTTGAGTACGTTGGTGATCCAGTATTCCTGGGCATGCATCTTCACCCCGTTCCAACTGCTGAAGGAAGGCATCACACTCATCGCGCCAGCCTCCAAAGCCGCCTGATAAGGGGGTAGAAAAAGACGACGCACTGCATCCTCGCTCAGGCGCATATCACCCTGATCGAGCAGGTAGCCATCGGTCGTAGAAGTGCCAAAGGTCGTGCCGCCATCCCCCAAGAAGTGTTTGGGCGTCGCCAGAATGTAAAGTGTCTGGCCGGGCGCGGCTGTATAAGTATCGGGCAGCAATTGCAATCCCTGCACGTAAGCCGCACTAAGCTCCGCGACCAGATCGGTGTCTTCACCATAAGCTTCGTATGTGCGGCCCCAACGGATATCCTGCGGGACAGCCACGATCGGCGCGAAGTTCCAGGGAATACCGGTTGCCAGCATTTCCGCCGCCGTCACCTGCCCGATCCGGCGCACCAGGTCGGGATCACCGGCCGCACCAAGACCAATTTGCTGTGGAAAGATGGTGGCACCATACAAGTTGCCGTGGCCATGAATCGCATCGACACCATAGACAAGTGGAATACCCAGACGAGTCGCCAGGGCCTCTTCCTGGAAACCATCGACCATGGCTGTCCACCCCTCGACAGTATTATGAGGGGGAGATCCGCCTCCACCACTCAGGATCGAGCCGATAAAATAGGTAGTAATATCACCGGGCTGGATGCTGTTTTTCTCGACCTGGGTCATCTGCCCAATCTTCTCATCCAGCGTCATGCGGCCAAGCAGATCTTCGACGCGGGCAGATACAGGTTGATCGGCATCGAGATAGAGCGGCTCTTGGTCATCAGACCGGATGGCAGTAACAGCAGGGTCGGGCGGCTCGGACGAAGCAACCGGAACTGGTGAGGAAACACAGGCTGAGAGGACAAAACCCAAAATCGGCAAAAAAACGGCATTACGATACATGGTCATCTATCCTTCTAAGAAAAGAAGCCCCTGGTCAGAGAGCCAGTTTATAGACTGGCGCATAGTTTACCAGCATTTGGACCGGAAAGAACGTATTCAAACTCGACGAACCCGGCAGACAACCACCAATGTATGTTTATGCTGCAGACAGATGGTGTCCAGAATTCTTCTACTGAGCCGGACACAGAAAACTAAACTTTGCGCCCACATTCCTACCGTTGCAGGCTGTTAAGAAGTTTAGAAAGTTACGTTTGGCTCAGTACGTACATAGAATACATGATTTCAACCGTTCGCAATATCACTCTGTCGTTTAACGTCCACTCCATGATGTCGAGCTTGCGACAGCATGACCGCCACATCCAGAATTTGCCAGTTCAGACGCTTCGGTGTACAAATACGGTTAGTATTTGGTTTGTATATTGTTTGAAAATGCAAATACTCACCGTAACAGGTGATGTTTATACTCGTGAGAGGGCATTCTATTGGTAACCAAGCCACTCAACCAACCACGCCAGCCACTAGAAGAGGATCCAGAGGTTGGTCGGGATGTCATTCCGCCCCAGTTCCAAGACACTCAGCCATCACCGCCGCCGCCAGATGTCACCGCCGAACGCTCAGGGCCGGCTTGGCGTATTCTTTTCCATGTGACAGGACCACAGGCCAGTACGGTCGGATTGGATATCTGGCGTGTCACAGTCATGGGAAGAGCTGATCCCATGAGCGCATTCCAACCCGATCTGGACCTGGCCCCCTACGGAGCCATGCGGCATGGCGTATCCCGGCGACATGCACTCGTCCGGCCGGCAGAGAACTCCCTCTATCTGATCGATCAAAACAGTACCAACGGTACATGGGTAAATGGGCAGCGGCTGGCCCCCGGCCGGGATTTTCCACTTACAGACGGTGACACAATTGAATTAGGTGCATTACGTATGAGCATGCGCATTGTCCACACCCCCGGTGATGAGACACACACAGATCGCTTGTCCGAGGGGCTTCCGATCAATAAACGCAAGCGATTCGGCTGGCCTCGTTAATCGGTAGCCAGGGTATACCCAACCCCTGGAACCGTCAGAATATAGCTCGGTTGACGTGGATCTTCTTCCAGCTTCTGTCGGAGCCGAGAGATGTTCACACGCAATATCGCCAGATCGTTTCTATACTCTTCTCCCCATACCTTACCCAGAAGATCGCTGTGCAACAGCACCTGCCCACTATGCTGAATTAACACCCTGAGCAGATCGTACTCGGTAGGAGTAAGGTGAACTTCTTGACCATGAACGCGCACCATGTGTCGACGAAAATCCACCTGCAGGCTATGGAGTGTAAACTCAGTCAGGTCGCTTGGCTGGGGCGACCAACTCAAACGTCGCAGAACCGCTTGCAAGCGGGCCTCCAGTTCACGAATGCCAAATGGTTTGGTCAGATAATCATCAGCGCCCAGCTCAAGACCCCTGACTTTGTCTTTTTCATCATCTCGCGCCGTCAAGATAATGATGGGGGTTGTGGTATAGCCACGAATCTCCCGCAGCACCTCAAAACCATCGATGTCCGGCAAACCCAGGTCCAGAACAATCAGATCGGGCTTCTCGCTCTCACAGAGCTTGAGGGCCAGTTGGCCCGTTCCTGCCGTCAGAACATCGTAGCCGCCCAGACTAAGCGCCGTTTTGACAAAACGTACAATTTTGGGTTCATCGTCAATTACGAGAATCGTCGTTCTATTCGTCATACTCATCCTCCTGCAATGCACGTCTGTTAATCGTCGGCAAACTGAAATAGAATGTCGAACCTTTATCCAACCGGCTTTCAACCCAGATACGCCCACCCTGAGCCTCTACCAGCCCTCGACAAATCGCCAATCCCAACCCAATGCCATGCCGCCCACTATCCGGACTGGCGCTAATCTGATAGAAACGATCGAAGATGCGGCCCACATGTTCCGGAGCAATCCCCCTACCCCGATCCTTTACAGACACGATCACTTCCTCATCACCTTCTTTGGCCAGAACATCGATCGCCGTCCTGGCAGCAGAATATTTGGCGGCGTTGTCCAACAAGTTCGCCAGGACCTGTTCAATACGTCGAGCATCCCCATAAACTGGCGTAGCGACTACAGGTCGCTTTAGCCGGACCGTGTGACTCGGAAGCCGAAGCCGGGCAGCCGCCACCGCTCCCTCCAGCACACTGGCCAGATCGATGGAATGAGATTGGATATGAAGCATCCCGGCCTCTATTCGAGACATCTCCAACAGGTTGCTGATCAGCTCTGTCAATTTGTCAGTCTCTTCATCAATATCTTTCAGGTGATCGATAAACGCCTCGATCGGGATCTGTTCATGGTGCTGGATCAACAGAGAGGTATTTCCCTTGATGGTTGCCAGGGGCGTTCGAAGCTCGTGAGAGACAGTCGACAAAAGCAACGATTTGATCTTGTCAGCCTCCTGCGCCTGCTTGAGCGCCACCCACAATTCATCAATGGCCTGGGAGAGCTGCTCGGTGCGAGCAGTGACCAGCTTCTCGAGATCCACTGCGTGCTGGCTGACTTTAGTGTAAAGCTGAGCCTTATCGATTGCCAGTGAGATGTGTGAGGCAACTGTCTTTAACAGGTTCAACTCACTCTGAACAGGCGTCCTGGTCTGCGAGCTACCAATCTCCATGACGCCCAGAAGCTGACCAGGCACGGTCACCAATGGAATACTGATCCGGATAACAGGCTCACCAGCAGCACCGGCCTCACCTGCCAGCAGGGATTGCTCATCCGCCGCAGAGATCAAGAGCGTTCGCGACTCGGCCGATTTACCAATCAGCCCCTCACCCAATCTGTGCGTGATGTTTTGACGCACCACATCCTCAGAAAACCCGATGAAGCTGACCATGTTCAGGCTGGCATCCCGATCATCCCACATGTAGATCGCGCCCATATCCCACTTGACAGTTTTCAGTGTACCCCGCAAAGAGGTATCGAGAACCTCCTGCAGATCGAGGGTACGGTTAATGGTAGCCGCCAACAGATCGAGTACGGCCCGCTCATCTGTCTGTCGCGCCAGGTTTTGCATAGAGATTCGGTATGCCTGCCCGAGATCATTAAGGGCTACGGCCAACCTGCCAATCTCATCTTTCCTGGCAGGATCGACATTGACGACAATGCCAAGATCGCCACTGGCAAGCTGCTGTTCCACCCTGGTAGCAATCGCTGTGACATCGCGAGTGAGTCCTCTAACCAACACCATCGAGACCCCGGTTGCCACGGCGATCACCAATGCAATAGCTAACACGAGATAAACGGACAGTGAAACCGTCTGTCCACTCCACGGCAAATCCACCATCATCGCGATCCCCATGACCAGAGCCATAGTGAGCAGGCCAGATGATAGCAGTGCCGCCAGCAATCGTATTCGCAGCGAGCATCGAGATATCAATTGCTTATCCCAGTCATACGTGATACATGATCTGCAAATGGTAGTGTATATGTATCCCTCGCTTGCGACAAGCAGCATCGACCTGCCGGTATCCGGCTTGGTGGGCGGGTCTATGATCAGATACAATTCGACCGATAGCAATCAAGGTTGCCGGTAATAACCATTGTTAGCCAAAAACAGTGCCAACTCGTCACAAACAAGTCGGTAAGACATAAAACGTCAATAGGTGAATCATAAACGTCAACTTAAGCAAAAAACTTCTTGATCTCTTGCAAAAAAGATCACGATCTGTTCCCGAAAACATTTCGATCTTTTTTCAAAAACATCCCGATCTTTTTCTTGACTTACCAAATCTGTTGTCGATCAACACAGACGGCAAATGACCTTAAGTTGACAGTTATGATGGGCGAACCATGATCCGGCTAAAGCCACAGACCGAAAATGTGATGATCGAGTTATGGCACTCAACACTCTTTTCAAGGATGTCCTCGCGTGAAAAATATCCGCAATAAACTGATCGTCGGTGGGTTATTTGGTCTGGTAGTTGTCGTTGCCCTGCTGTTGTACACCGATTTCAAGAGCATCGGAACACATCTACAAGATTTTCCGCTGCTTCTGATTGTCCCCATACTCGGGCTGACCCTCTTCAATTACATCCTTCGATGGATCAAGTGGCACTATTACTTACACATCATCGGCGTCGAAGACATCTCCGCCATTGACAGTGCTGCGATCTGGGTTTCAGGGTTTGTATTAGCCCTCTCACCAGGGAAGATCGCCGAACTGCTCAAAGCAGCGGTCCTCCGCATGATGACTGGAACTCCTATTGCGCGCAGCGCCCCGGTCATCATCGCCGAGCGTGTCACCGACGGGTTAGCCATGCTGATCTTGGGTGCCATTGGCCTGGGAGGTATCCTGGTAACATCGGCACAACACAACGAGATCATGTCGCAATATCTGCCATCTTACTTCACAATCCTGGGTATTCTGCTGGTCGGAATCATCATCCTCCAAATCAGACCCCTCTTTTTGTGGCTGTTGCGATCAGTTGAGCAAATCCCCCTGGTAGGACGTATCAGCCACAACCTGTCTAACTTGTACGAAAGCAGCTACGAGCTGTTCCGACCCAAGGCTCTGTTCATATCGGTCACGCTTGGGGTCATCAGTTGGGCCGGTGAATGTCTCGGCTTCTACTTCATCCTGCAAGGTCTGGGGCTGGCCCCCACCTGGCTGCTGTTCTGGCAAGCCACATTTATGCTGGCGGCTGCCACCATCATCGGCGCTGTGAGCGGCCTACCTGGTGGCCTTGGCGCGGCTGAGTTCACCATTGCCGGTATGGTTCAGTCGCTCGTACTCGGCTACCAGGATGCCGGGCTGGCCGGCACGGCCACCATCCTCGTCCGGGTATCCACATTGTGGTTCGCAGTCGTGCTGGGTATTGGGACGGCTATCGTTTTCAGACACAAGTTGTTCCCCGAAAACACCTACCAGATCCTGGATAATATCGAGGATGAACCACGCGCAGCAGAGGCCCTCGACGACTAGTGTTTCGCGGCATAAGTAAGCCGTCGGTTATGGTTATATGCGAAACACTTAAACAGTTGGGTATGAAGGGCTTCTTGACGGCTGGGCTATTTCTGCCCAACTGTACTAGTGTTCATTTCTTGATGCACCCGGATCGGAGTATACTTAGACATACACACAGCGTCTAAATGACAGAACGTCAGTTGACACTGTAAGCCACAACTATAAAACGCAGTGATGACTAGTGTTTCGCGGCATAAGTAAGCCGTCGGCTATGGCCACATGCGAAACACTTAAACAGTTGGGTATGAAGGGCTTCTTGACTGCCGGGCTATTTCCGCCCAACGGCACTAGATAACGCACACATTACAAAACAAGCAAAATAATGCGCTCGCCAGGTTTGGGTAAATAGAGATTTCCAGTTTGGGCAATTTTGACACCGTGTCGTCGTATTTGTGTTTTGACATCGCGATTGCTTATTTACTGAGAAAACATGTCAAATCGCCGCTTTAAGACTGTTTTACACAGAAACAGCCAACGACACAACGATGATCATACAGGATTTCCCTATGAGTTCCAGGTTGTTTCGGGGACATGCAGATTGTGTGTCAAGGCAGGAAAGCGACAAAAATGGCGCAAGATTATCAAATTTGGAATCCCTAGGTTCTGTTGACATTTCATCGTAACCAGATAAGAGCAGCGGCGAAGCTCAGGAAAGACAAGAAACGATGGGCCAACTTCTCAA
>JAFGLD010000016.1 GCA_016928235.1 Anaerolineae bacterium
CTGCCGACCGCCGCGCTCATCTCGGTGGCGGGGATGGTCGGCTGGGTGGGGCTGATCATCCCGCACATCGCCCGCCGCCTGTTCGGCGCCGATGCTCGCTATGCGCTGCCGGCTGCGATGCTGCTGGGGGGGATATTCGTCCTCCTGTGCGACGACCTGGCTCGCACCCTGCTGGCCGGCGAAATTCCCCTGGGCATTCTCACATCTTTGTTTGGATCGGTGATCTTCATGGGGCTGATGGTCGCTCGGGGCGTAAAGGTGCAGCGATGAGCACAATACCGATGATGGATTTCGAGAATATCACTTTTGGCTACCAGCCGGACGATTCCCCCGTATTACAAAGCCTGGGGTTGAGCTTGAGAGCGGGAAAAATCACCGCGGTTCTCGGGCCGAACGGCGCCGGCAAGACCACGCTGCTGCATCTGGCCCTGGGCTGGCTTAAGCCCTGGCAAGGGATAATCCGGCTGGCCGGGAAACAGCTGAGCGACTACAGCCGTCAAGAGCTTGGGCGTTGGATGGCGCTCATCCCGCAAAGCGAACATATCCCCTTTGAGTATTCGGTGTTGGAATACGTCTTGCTTGGCCGCGCGCCACACCTGCCTTCCCTGGGCATGCCCGGCGAGCAAGATTACGCCGCTGCCTTCGAAGCGTTAGAAAGCTCCGGCATCGCCAACCTGTACGGCCATTCGATCCTGGCACTGAGCGGCGGTGAGCGGCAGTTGGTGCTGGTGTCGCGCGCTCTGGCCCAGCAGCCCCGCCTGCTGCTCCTGGACGAGCCCACTGCCCATCTCGATTTGTGCAACAAATCCCGCCTGATGCGGATGGTGCGTGAGTTGCGTTTCCAGGGCATCACTATTTTGATGACGACCCACGAGCCCGAAGTGGCCCTGGCTGTTGCCGATGACGTTATCCTGATGGAGATGGGAAAAGTGCTGGCTTACGGGCCGGTGGAGGCAACGATTACCGCTGAGAACCTGAGCCGGGTTTACCGCATTCCGATCCGCATCGTTTCCCTGGAGGGGCATAGGCAGGTGCTGTGGATATGATCGCTCCTCCTATCCGGATGATCACCGGGCCGCGCCGGGCAGGAAAGACCAGCCTCTGCCGCGATATAGCCGAAGCCGCTCGCCAGGCCGGTTGGGATATCGCCGGGCTGCTCTCGCCAGCGCAAATCGAGCAAGGCGTCAAGACCGGCATCCTGGCCGAGGATTTGCGCATGGGAGAGTCCCGGCGACTGGCATCTGCCGAGCGCCGAAGCCCAGAGGATGTCTTGCTCGGTAACTGGTATTTCGATCAACAAACCCTGACATGGGGAAATTGTGTGCTGGCAGACAGCTCGCCTTGCGACCTGCTGATTGTGGATGAGTTAGGGCCGCTGGAGCTGCGCCGGCGGCAGGGCTGGCTGACCGCACTAGAAGTCTTGCATCGAGGAGGATACCGGGTGGCGCTGGTGGTAATCCGCCCGGAGCTGCAAATTGCGGCTTGCAATCTGTTTGACGTTCCCGCAATCATCGAGGTTGATCGAACTCAGACAATCGATGCCCAGGCGCGTGCCTGCTGGCATGAAATTCAAAGCAACAGGTGATGATTATGTTTCGAAGGTTACTTGCTGTTTCTTTGCTCGTAGGATTGTGTGCTTTGCCTAAGCAGGAGGTAGCAGCTGCACAAAATGCGGATGCAGTTGTGCGGGCTGTTCTGTTTTACTCTCCTAGCTGCGGACATTGCCATTATGTCATTACTGAAGTGCTGCCGCCTCTGCAGGAGAAATATGGTGACCAGTTGCAAATCCTCGGCGTCGATGCGTCTCAGCCTGACGGTAACGCATTGTTCATAGCAACGCTTTCGAAGTTTGGAATGGACAGCGGTGGCGTGCCACTCCTGGTCATCGGTGAAACTTACCTGATTGGCTCAATGGATATCCCGGAGCGGCTTCCCGGTCTGATCGAGCAGCACCTGGCGCAGGGTGGCCTGGACTGGCCCAATATCCCTGGTCTGGCCGAAATGGTAGCGGCTTCAATGCCGGCTGAAGCTACAGAGTCGGCACCTGGTACAGTCACCGATCCTGCCATTGCCATCGAAGTCGACAATAGCCTGGAGGCCAGGTTTACCCGTGATCTGGCGGGGAACACCCTGTCCGTTATTGTCCTGATCGGCATGGTAGTCTCGGCTATTGCAGGTACCTTTGTCTTAACCACGCCTAACACACCGCTGAAAGATCTCTGGGAGAAGGCAATCCCGGTACTGTGTGTGATTGGCCTGGTGGTTGCCGGATACCTGGGATACATCGAGGTCACCCGTACAGAGGCTGTCTGCGGGCCGGTCGGTGACTGCAACACGGTCAACCAAAGCGAATACGCGCGATTGTTTGGCGTACTGCCTATTGGCGTGATGGGGATAGCCGGTTACATCGCCATTTTGGCGGCCTGGGTGGTGAGTCGCTATGGGCAAGGGATGTTGGCCGCCCTTGCTGCGATTGCCATGCTGGGAATGACGGCGTTTGGCCTGCTGTTCTCGATTTACCTGACCTTCCTGGAACCCTTCGTAATCGGCGCGACCTGTGCCTGGTGCCTGACATCGGCTGTGCTGATGACGGCGCTTTTCTGGCTGAGCCTTGCGCCCGGACGGTCGGCATGGACTACCCTGGTACAGAGTGGTATTTTATGGAGGATGTTAGGGAGTAAGAAACCCAGGCATCCGGAGTCGACCTATCAAACAGAACCGAAATCGGAGTAAATCTCAGATGGAATTCGTCATGCGGCCTATTGGGGTCATTCATTCGCCGTTTACCGAGAAAGCACAAACGCCTATCCAGGCCGCGCGCTCTCAGGCTATGGGGCAGGTGGAGGTTTTTCCCGAATACCTGGAAGGACTACAGGATGTCGATGGCCTCTCGCATATTTTCTTGCTATATGTCTTTCACTGTTCCGAGGGCTACAACCTGAAGGTACAGCCATTCCTCGATGATCATCTGCGGGGTCTGTTCTCCACACGCTACCCATGCCGTCCCAATCCCATTGGTTTATCTGTTGTTCGTTTGGTCGCGCGGCGTGATCATGTACTCGATATCGAAGGCGTCGACGTGCTCGACGGCACGCCACTGCTCGACATCAAACCCTACATGCCCGATTTCGACGAGCACCCGGTTACTCGTACCGGCTGGTATGAAACAAGAAGCAAGGATTGAGGTGAGATAGTCAGGTAACAGGCCTGGTCAGTTGGACATGTAGGCGGAACGTAACTTGGCTGTAAACTAAAACTCGTCAATCATCACTCAAAACTGTCAAGCAGCCGGCACCAATCACTGAATAGTTACGGAGGAACTATGTCACGTTCAGACCACTATGCCGTAGGCGACCCTCGAACTCGCTGAGGATGATGGCGGTTGCTCCCCACACAATCTGGTCTTGTAGCCGGTAGAAGGGAACATCCATCTCTATCCCATGATAGTGCCAATGCTCTAAAGCCTTGACCTTCTCATCCAGGAGAAGCGAGAGGGGCACTTCCAACACCTCAGCCACCTCGACAGGGTTGGGCTTAAAATCTGGGCGCTGGGGCACATAACCGACAAATGGGTAGATCGTAAAATCGCCGGCAGCGACGTGAAGAGGAGTCAGCGCGCCGAGCAGGCAGGTTGCTTTAGGGCAGGCACACAACTCCTCGCATGTCTCTCTCAGAGCTGCCTGGCAGGGTGTCTCGCCTTCTTCCTGGGCACCGCCCGGCAGCGATATCTGTCCTTTGTGGGTGGCGACGAGATCTGTCCGGCGGGTCAGAGGAAAAGTCAGCCCGTCGCGAGATGGATAGAGCAGCAGTAATACACCGGCAGGTTTGGAATGTTCGCTGTCACCAGTCGGCAGAACCTCCGATTCCATCAATGGGAACATCCGCTGCCAGGCGGCGCGGACATCGAAGTCATCCAGCACGAGCGCGCACGCAATGTCTGCCGGTGTAAGAGAAGAGTTACATCGATTCATCGGCCCTACCGGTAGGCAAAATCAAAACGGCCAGTGCATGTGCCGCACACCACACTGGCCGCAGACTTGTCGGTTCTAAAGGCGAACTGCCTACCTCAACCGCAAACGCCGGGTGACAACTACCACAGCCAGCAATGCCAGTCCCAGGAATCCGATGCTTATCATTCCGACGCCACCGGCCAGGCCTGCAGCAGGCAGGGTCGGTTGAACGGTCGGCTGAAACGGCCCACCAACACCGGCTGTGGTTGTGGCCTGTGCTGTAGCGCCACCAGCGGCAGTGCCGCCCACACCGGAAATGCTTCGGGTAGATGTAGCGCCGATGCCGCCAATAGGCGTTACCTCGATAATGCTGGAGGTAGGCTTGATAGGCGTTGGCGTCGATGGGCCACCCACTCCTCCCGCCGTCGGGGTTGTCCCAGATGTTATCGCCGATGTGACTTCGGCAATCTGAGTGCCGGCACCCGGAGTCTCGGCGATCTCAGTACCTTCGCTGGGAGTGCCATCAGATACCTCACTGGTACCTTCCTCGGTTCCTTCGAGTGTTTCCGTGCCGATCACCGTCACGGCTACGCCGGACGTCGGCGTCGCTGTAACCTGGGCTGTGGGCGACGCATCGATCTGTATGGGTGTGTCCTGAGCCTCGACGACCGCTGCCTGGGTGTTGGCCCATGCCGTCATATTAACAATATTGGTCATCTCGTTCTCAGAGGTCTGGGTGGGCGGTGCCCCACCAAGCAGACCTTGACTCCAGGCTAACCAAACGCCCCCGGCACAGATAGTCAGCACAAAGAGCGTCGCAAGAGCAATAATGCCATATAAGAAGGTTTTGTTTTGCCCCTCTTCGGCCTGGGCCCTTTCTTCTTCTTCCTCGGTCTCGTCCTGATCATCAAAGCTGAAGTACAGGCTGTCATCATCGTTCATGTGCATCTCTCTCCGTACTGTTTAGTTAGGGCTTAACTAAGTCTTGCTGATGGTAGAGTGGCCCCTACAATTAAAGAACAGCATCGATCTTGTGGCCCCTTATCCTTACTCTAACCAAGATACTCCAAATTGACAAACGGCACAAAAATGGTCTCTCCCGTAGACATCTGCATTCGAGCACCGGGCATCCACAAACCACTTTCAAGCCGGCATACATCATCGGGCAACGAGTTGATCGTACCGATTTCTCCAAGATAAGGCGGTTGTAAGACACGTGCTTTCTGGCCTACTCTGAACTCGTGTTGATCACCGCTGCGATCTTCGGCTGAACTCTGTCCGGATGATACAGGTATGATAATCTCAGGCCGCGCATCACGCCAGTCAGGCGAGAAGGTCATATCCAGCGCAATCTCGCGACCATTGTATGTGCTCAACAGATTGAGAATACGCTCACACATAGGAACTCTACCAAAACCCTGTGTGAGCCCAACCGGAAATTCCACTTTACTGAGCAGGGGCAACAGATTGCTGTGCATACTGGAAGCGATCAGTCCCTTAACGCGAATCTCGATGGCTCCTTTTAAGAACTCCTCGGTCAGCGGTGAGGCAATGGCGACAATAGAGCCTCGATGGTCGATATTGAAACGCTTGGCATCGGTGGTCAGGCCGGGCTCTGTATCCATCAGCTTGAGCGTTCCCCAGGCCAATCCTCCCAATCCCCAGGCAATCTGGATCAGGGCAGCGTTTGTCTCAACGGTTACCTGCTCACCGACTTCCATCGCCACAATTTTGCCCGGCACCGATGCAAAAATCTCCTGGCGTTGGCGCTCTCCCTCGATGACAACCTGGCCATTTTCCATGTGTACAATCCGGCCATCGATGGGAGAAACAACGCGCAGCTTCCTCAGCCCAAGCGAGATTTTCCGGATCGCCAACACCTCGCCCTTCTGAACCATATCGCCTACGCGCCTGATCATGAAGGTTTCGGCATACTTGGGTTCAGTGCGCAATTGCTTGTCGAGCTTGAGCACCCGGAAGTTGTTCGGCATTTCGGCTATCGCCACGACATCGAGCGCCTTGACCGGTTGGCTGAGCGATATCTTTGGTATACCCGTTGGAGGCAAGCGCCGGAGCCGACGGATAGTGGTTACCGCTGTGACTCGCGAAAAAGAGAAAGCTGAAGTCACGAAAGCTCCTCCTGTGTCAGGGATTGTTGCCAGGCTTGATTCATCGAATGGCGCTGTGCCGCATCACGCGGGAAGCGCCAGGGGCGCCCACGCGCATCGAGAACCACGCCTACTTCGCCGCCCGTCACCTTGATTTTAAGACTTCGCCGGTTGCCCCCAACGTTGATGTCAACATGGCGTGCTTGCAAACTCAACTCTGCCTGTTCGCCATAAGCCAATGGAAGCCTGACGATCGATCCGTATTTGACTTCGAAGACCTCTGCCTGGCCGGCGCCTATGGGCTTGAGCTTGCCCCGCAGGACAACCTCTCCCTGGCGCGCCCGCCCTGATACCGAGATAACCGTGCAGAGGTCGATAAACGCGCCGGTATCCAACACTTGCACAACAGCCCGAGGGCTGAACGGCGCCACACCACCGAGCACAGCAGCCAGTCCATGGGGATCGGCCACCAGGCGCGTTACGCCGAACGGCAGCAAAGCGTCCAGCATCACCAGAACACTCCACCCGTAATGGGGAGGGCGGGTGAGGGTCGAACCGGTGAGTAGGATCGTATCGAAGGCAGGAAGAGGCCCTCGTGGCCGGACTCCCCGCCAGCTTGCCCGGGCACTGAGAACAGCGTTACGGATAATCTCCCGCGCCATTGCCATCTCCATCTCGAGGCTGGACTGAGTTGCCGGCACAATTTGAGGAAACAGCCATTTATTCCAAACGTAGTCCAAAACATCATCGACGCTGTCCGGCTCATAGGTAAGCCACCGTGTAAATGTTTCTATTTTTGGCTTAGATGCCAGGAGGCCTTTGGCGCCATGGCCCATCCCTAAGCTGCCCATGACGTTGAGATAGTTGGTACCTTTCAGATGAGCAGCTATGGTTGTACTGGAGCTACCCAGGTCAATCCCCAAAATGCTCTGATTATCAAGCTCGCTCAAGATGCGAACAGCGCGGCTGAGACTATGCGCTGTTGGGTAAATGCCGCCCCTGGACCAGCTTCCTATATCGGCAAATCCGCCGCTGCGTAGCTTCTGCCGATGGTACAGCGCAGCCAGCTGCGTCTGTGCACTGTTGAGCTGCTCACTCTCCAGCGTCGGGCGGACATTGTCGGCTGCAACGAAATTGACCCCCACGTCGTCAACCAATCTTGTCCCGATCTCTTCGCGCAAGTCCCGGTTGCCTGCGTAGAGGATCGTTGGGCGGCGGTCATAATCCATCAGCTCACAAGCCAGCGCAATCGTATCGATCTGTTTACGAATCGACTGGACAGCGCCACCATCTGTCCCGCCAACAATCAGAATGACATCGGGTCTGGCCTTTAACAAGGCTTCAATTTGTTTCTCAGGGCTGCGTCGATCGGCTAGGCTGATGGTATCGGCCAACAACAAATAAGAGCTTTCAGCTGCGCGCTTACCACTACTGAGACTGACATCCGGCATCAGCCCAACCAGGACAGCCCGAACAGGCTTGCCCGCGCTGGCAGTGGCAACAAAGCAGCTCACTCCCAGGAATGCGTCGCTCTCCGGCATAATCAACTCACCCTCTTTGTCGAGGATTTGCCGTCCGGTAGCAGTTGTAATTTCCTGAACTGCCCGTCCTACACCTTCCAGAACATTGTTCCAGGGTGGAGTAGCCGTAGTCGGTGCTTCGCCACGAGCGACAAAATGATACATACCATCGACAATATCCAACAGAACAGCACGTGTGTAAACACTGCCGATGTCAACTGCCAGAATAGCGCCCGCTACTTCGGGCCCCTTCGATGCTTCTTCGGTTTCACCCAGAAGACTGCTGAGTAGCGCCATGGTTGCCTTTCAGGTGATCTGCTTATCCTAAAAATGACGGTAAAAAGCTGCCAACCCATTCGACCATTGCCATCAGGCGTTCACTGAAAATAGCGATACCCGATAGTATCATGCCTCCATAAATCACGCCAAGCGCAACAACCAGAAATACCTGTCCTCCGTCTGCTAAAACACGCATCACGGCTACCCGTTCAGGATTACCTCCCGCCGTATCGCCACGCAGCCAAAACTGGAAATACAGCAGTGTCGCGACAGTGCCGGCCAGGATCAGAACGGCATTGATGAGCGATTCGCCTGACAGCCAGGTCTGGCGTAACTGAGGGAGCAGCGTCCCGTTGATCGCTCCGCCGACTGCAACGCCCGTACCAACGCCTACCAGATAGGCAATGCTGACATTGCCCCAGACCGCCAGACGTGGGCTGAGCTTGAATATCAAGAAGACAAACAGGACAAGCGGTACGACCGCCATAGCGGCCTGATCGATATTCCCGCTGAGCAAGGGTATCGCCAAACGGGGTGTAAGAACCTGAGAGATCACAACAAGAACAACATAGCCGGATGCGACTCCAACAAACGTATGTAGAGCCAGACGGTAGACAGGGTTGTCACCTAACAGATAGCTCAATAGTGCAATCGTAAACAGAAAGCCCAGCACACCACCAATCACATCAATCGAAGGGAGCGTCATATTTATCTGCTATGCTCCTGCTGCTTTCGCCGTGAGGTCAGGCCGTAGAAAACACCACCCACGATGATCGACAGGGTGGCAGCCAGGCCGCCCAATGCCTGGGCATTCCAGGTGGTAACTAGAGACGGATCGGGCTCACTGCCACTGAGAGACCGATATCCCATTGCGTCGTTGATACCGATCAGCAAAGCAGACACCTGCCCACTCCGCCGGTATGGCTGCGTCATAGGCGCGGAACCGGCGCTGGTGGCAGCCAGGATTTTTGTGTCCATTATGAGGCCGGCCTGTTCAACCCATGGTCGCAGATCCTCTGAGCGGGCTGCAATGACGATGATCAGGGCAGGGGAATGCTCTTTCAAGCTGTGTTGGACGATACCGGTTGGGAGACCGCGATAATTGTATGACAGTCGGGAAGGCAAATTCTCTGGGCTCCCAAGCACCAGGTCACTAATGCCATTGGCGCCGCCTGGTATAAAACCGATGTTGATCCACCTCTCCTCCGGCTGTGAAGGAAGACCGTCCTCTTCATTGGGAGATTCTATGCTGCTCTCTTCAGCCGTAGAACTGTCTGGTGCTTCGACCGCCGGTGGGAATACCTGCTTATATACCTCATCTGCCATGGCCGGGCCGGTTGGCCTGGTACTGACAGCATAGACGGTTACCCCTTCGCGGTCGGCGATCTGCTTGAGCAGGGCCGTAGCAAGAGGCTTCAGCTCAGCAGCCGATTCGGGTTCGTATTCGAAAGCCATCAGGACCGTCGCGTCGTTGGCCAGGCCGGATAACAGGGCATCAGCATCCGCTGCTCCTGGTGTTTGAGAGGCAATCGGCAGTATCTTGAAATCCAGCATCACCGGAACGGCAACGGCAACCAGCATCACCAGCGTAATCAACCAGCGCGCCAGAGGTAGTGCCGTCCGGCCAGAGGTTAAGACAACGATTTCTTCTTTTTCTGTCTCGAGCAATTTCTCAAGACGACTGATATTGCTCTTTTGGACATCAGTAATAGTCAACCCACCGGTCAGATCGCTGGTGGTCAGCGATCCGCCATCAAAGACCATCTCCGGGTGAATGACGCCAACGACGTCTTTCAATGCGCCGACCTTCGCCGGCTCACCGGATGGCGGTTGCTCGGTATCCCCTATGATAGCCTCGAAACGCAGCGCATCCATCTGATCCAGCAAGTCGGGAGCCGATTTGGGTGGCGGCGCCGGCGAAGGGCTTATCTCTGCCGCTTCAGGTGACTGCGCGCTTTGCAGCCAGGTGGGCAGCTCTCCTGACACAAGCTCTTCCGCCTCAGATGCTTCCGTTTCCGCGGGCTCCTCTTCGACGGCAGAGGGCAGGAAATCATTTGTCAGTCCTAACAGATCCTCGCCTCCCCGGATAGAGATCGGGGCATCTGAAAACTCAATATTAGAAGCTGACCAACCCAGTAAATCCTCAACAGGCTCTGTGGTAGCTGGAGCAGGGAGATCGGCCGATTCCACCAATACCGGTTCACCGGCCTCGCTCTCTCCGACTGGCAATTCGGGCATCTCGGCAAACAGATCGCCCAGTGCACCTGCCAGATCATCGGCCAGCTCAACCGCTTCATCCGACGGCGCGGCAGGCTCGGCAAACAACTCGCTCAACGCATCGGATGGCTCAGGAGAGGCGATAGCCGGCTCGACCGCTTCATCCTGCGGCGCGGCAGGCTCGGCAAACAACTCGCTCAGCGCGTCCGATGGCTCAGGAGAGGTGATAGCCGGCTCGACCGCTTCATCCGGCGGCGCGGCAGGCTCGGCAAACAACTCGCTCAGCGCGTCCGATGGCTCAGGAGAGGCGATAGCCGGCTCGACCGCTTCATCCGGCGGCGCGGCAGGCTCGGCAAACAGATCGCCCAGCGCATCGGACGGCTCCTCGGCTCGCGAGGACAGCATACTACTAAGCCAATCGGATGTCTCTTCCGAAGATGGCACCGCGGACTCGGGTGGCGCGGCAACAGATTCTCCTGTTGGGCCAGGCGTAATTGTGTCGAACCAATCCGGCATATCGATGGGAGAAGGGGCGGCCGGCTCAGACATCGATGGGGCTTCAGCGGCCTCGTCGGTGGCCCCGACTGCGGCCTCCGTCAGCCAATCCGGCATATCGATGGGAGAAGGGGCGGCCGGCTCAGACATCGATGGGGCTTCAGCAGCCTCGTCGGTGGCCCCGGCGGCGGCCTCCGTCAGCCAA
>JAFGLD010000223.1 GCA_016928235.1 Anaerolineae bacterium
AATATTGCACACCGGGTAAGCACAATGTTCTTTATCTGAAGGTAAATTACCACATTTGGATATAAAATTCGAGATCTAATCTTACTCCTCTGTTGTCTTATCCTTCAGCAATATCTTTCTGGTTTTTTCCCAGACCAACCTACCAAATAGACTTGTCCCTCTTGTGCGCCCCAGCAATTGTGTGAAGATCAACAGAATGAGACGGCTGATAAAGCCGGGCAGCAATCGAGATCGCTTTCCTAAATTCCTGAAGGTTTTTTTGACGACCCAAGAGGTATCCGCAAGCAGAAACTGCGGCAATCCTGATTTTCTTGCATCAGCCGTGTTCATAAACGGCCCCACCAGGCCAATGACATCAACCCCCAGAGGCTTCAATTCGCCGCTCAACGCTTCCGCCATTGCCAACTGGTATGCTTTGAAAGAAGAATACGATACATTGTAAGGAATCGGCATGATGGCTGCCAGCGAGGACACCAGTATAATTGCGCCTTTACCCCTTTTGACCATTTCTCTGCCAAAGTAATGGGCAAGAAGCAGATAGGCTCGCGCATTAGCATGCATCATGTCGATATGAGAGACAGCATCGATTGTCATAAACTCGCCAGACACCATCTCGTAATGATTGCATACCAATACATCAATCTCAAGATCGGACACTGCCTTAACCAACTCGGGCAGCATATCATCACGCCCCAGATCAAGCGTTACAGGAAGAACTTCAACCCCATACAGTGAAGAAAGCCTATCAGCCTGAGTCTGTAACTCTTCCCCCAGAATATCTACCAGCACCAGGTTGATCCCCTGCGCTGCCAGATGATGGGCAAACGCTTCTCCTAATCCGTATCTTTGAGCCGGTCCGGTTACCAACCCCCACTCGCCGTATTTATCTTTCAGAGATGTCATGTTTTTGCTCGAGGCTATCGGAGGATACCGTCTCTATGTGTCTCAAGATTATACAAGACAATCGAGAAGAACAGATCTCTTTCGCGTCATCACATTGGATATAATGACCGGATCGTATTTCGGTTCAACGCGGAAAAGTGGGATGAGCATTTGCACCTCTTCCGGTGAACAATGAAGCCGAGCGGACAGACTGTCAGTCCCCTCTATATCTGATTGACTATCATCCCGGCTTTCACTTCCACTTATTGCGCAATGGACAGATTTTTTTACCTTCCTTTTCCATTTTATGAACCTACTTAGATTATCATCGATAAGGTGACCAACATGGGAAAGACATAATCACAATAGACAGCGGGGAATAAGTGAATGAGTAAGCCAACGATAAAAGAAGCATATCCTTTGCCGACCTTACAGTCATTAGAAATATCGCACATCTTGAAACGCAGACCCAATCTACATGCCCAGGAGGTGTACGAGCAAGTCTATCAACATGCACAGCAAATGGGATTGCTCATCGATCCACACCACTACACCAATCACATTACAATGAACGGATATGTCTGGCCTCATACATCAGCCGAAAGGCTTGCGGTTTTGTCTTATTTCAACACACTAGGGTATTTTTTAAACGATACGCTAGGACGTGACATCACAAAAAATCCGGACGCGCTCAGAGCCGTCGTCGCGCAGAAAGCCTACCGGGTTCTTGTTGAGGGCCTGGTTTCAAACCCGCCGGATCGCTACGATCATGCATTTAACTATTTGCGAAAATCGATCCTGGCTCTCTCCAATGAGGCATTCGCAGCCCGTTTCTTTCCGCTACTGCTCAAGCACTGGCAGGCGGGAATCCAACATTACGATCCCTACCAGGGCAACCTTGAGGAATATATCGCTACGAGACGACATGCATCCGGCATGTTGCCGACCATCATGCTCGTTGAATTTGCGTATGACTGTTATATGCCCAAACAGATGCCCCAAATAGCCCCCAACCTGGAGATCGCAATCGATGCGCTGGCTGACATCGGGGCCATCAGCAACGATATCTTTTCGTTTGCAAAGGAGAGTCACACTACATTCAACATCATACGTGTTCTTCAACGAGAACGTGGCTACGAGAGTCTTGCGCCTGCAATTGACGATGCTATTGGGGTTGTCAACCACAGCTTCCGAGCTTTTCAAAGTAACCTGCATATTGCCCAAGAGCAAGTGAAGTGTGTAGCAGATGCAGGCCGCCACAGTGAGATGAAGCGTTTTTTGAATTGCTTTGTCAACGGCCTATGGGATGTCGCGGCTGCTTGTTACCATTGGCAGATGGAGACAAATCGATATCGGCATCAGCACCATCCCATTGCCGATCTGCAAGTAGATTATATGACCTAGTGTTTCGCGGCATAAGTAGGCCGTCAGTTATGGCCACCTGCGAAACACTTAAACAGTTGGGGATGAAAGGCTTCTTTAACTGCCGGGCTATTTCTGCCCAACTGTACTAGCTGTTGACCGATTGGACAGCTCGATATCGGCAGGAAGTTTTTGGTTTCACACATGTTGGCCATACAAAAACCGGCCGCCGGATAAGACCTATCCGGCGGCCGATTTAAGGTGAGCCACAATGCCCGTCAGGTTGAGCAATGCCACAGGCGTTTCAGATAGGGTAACTGCCGCGTAAATGCCTTGAGGAAGAAATTCATGGGGGAGGTCGGCCTGGGGCGCCTGCGAGGGAGCACTCAGCATACTCGCTCCTGATACAATCGACCATGCCAATGCATCGAGCCGATCACCGACCGGCACCTTGGCGACCAGATAATAAGCCCCTGCCGCGCGATACGGACGTTGGAGGGCATCTTTACAAAGAAGATCGGCCATATCTACAACCGTCACTACTCTGCCTCGCCATTCAACCACCCCGGTAAGAAAAGGAGGCGCGAACGGCACTCGTGCCACGGCACTGAGGTCAGTGACCTCTAATACTTCCTGGAGGGTCACTGCCATTGCCACATCCGGAAGTCCAGGAACTTTGAACTGCAAAAGTCTGGCACCTCCGCGCCCGTTATTATCGTGAACCATGAGCTTTCTCCACGATCAGATCCGGTTTTATCCGGCGCAATTCCTCGATCAGAAGACGTGAATCGATGATCAACACCAGGCCCTCCGGCGTGCGAAGAACACCCCTGAAAGGGTATCGCTCATTGGTCAGCGTGAGCGGCATAGCCAACTGGTCCGCCGGCTCTGCCAGGCGAGCCGGTCTGACGCCATCCACCAGCACAGCACAGGCAAACGCAGGGATCGAGATGACGATCACATAGGCCGGTTCTTCGATATCAGACAGCGAGACGCCAAAAAACAAGGATTGCAGATCGACAATGGGAATGGCAGGTTGCCTTGCCTCTTGCCCCATCGATACCACGGGGGCATCCCCGCGGCCCAACTGACGAATGGCAGCCACCTCAAGCATTGGGATGGCAAATAGCTGTCCGGAGACCTCGATAGGAAGATAGTGAAGGGTAGATGGATAGTCCGGCATAGGATATTACCTTCGCGCCGCCCGCATCAACTCCTCCAACAGCTCTTCCTCGCGGTAAGGCTTAATCAGGTAGCCATCGACGAGGAGCTGTTCGGCACGCTTACGATGCTTGAGCGCCGATCGAGAGGTCAGAAAGACCACCGGGATATTTTGTAGCGCCGGATCAGACTTGACTTGCGTCAGAAGCTCATAGCCGTTCATGCGCGGCATCTCGATATCGACCAGCATGACATCGGGACGTATCATCACCAATATCTCCAATGCATCGATCCCGTCCTTAGCGGTTGTAGCCTGCCAGCCTGAGTGCTCCAGGAATGATGATACCACACGCCGAACGCTGGGCGAGTCATCGACTACCAGCACGTGTAGGCCGGCTTTTTGCACGATGGCGGTCGGCGGCCGCGGTATGCCGGCCAGCCGGCTAATAGTGGGCTCGACCCCAACCAGTTCGGCCAGATCGAGAATCAGCATCACCCGGCCATCACCGGAGATGGTTGCGCCGGAGATACCATGCACGCGCCGTAAATGCGTTCCCAATGACTTGACCACCGCTTCCTGGATGCCTACCAATCCATCGATCAGGATGACTGTCTCCTGTTCCTCAGCTTCGATGATCAGGCCATAGCGGGGCTCTGTTTCGGTGCCTGGCTCTCCCATATACGTCGCCAAATTGAAGGTGGCCAGGGCCTTTCCGCCATATCTCAGCACGCCTTCACTGCCGATCTCTGCCAACACGTTAACAGGTAAACGCACCACAGACGAGATCTGCTCCAGAGGCACGGCAAACGTTTGACCGGCGCTGCGGATGAACAACGCGCGTGTAATGGCCAGTGTGACCGGAACAGAGAGCAGGAAAGTTGTTCCCAACCCCAGTTTTGTGTCAACCCTGATCGTCCCCTGCAATTTGTTGAGTGCATGGCGGACGATATCTAGCCCAACCCCACGCCCGGATGTCTGTGTCACTTCATCCGCTAACGAGAACCCCTCCCCAAACAACAAATCGATCATCTGCTCGTCAGTTGGATTTCCCTCCTCATCGAGCAGTCCCAGGCTCACAGCGCGCCGGTGGATCTTTTTGATGTCGATACCCGCGCCGTCATCAGACAGACTCAATACGACGCGACCACGTCCTCGTGACACACGCAGCGTGATCAACCCGGTCTCGGTCTTGTGTGCCTCCTGGCGTTTCTCCGGTGCCTCGATGCCATGACCGACCGCGTTGCGTAACAGATGCATCAACGGATCTGCCAGCGCCTCAAGCACAGATTTATCGACCTGTGTTTCGAAGCCAATCAGATCGAGCTCGACCTGTTTGCCCAGGTTGTGCGCAGTACGGCGGACTGTCTGGCGTAGCCGAGTCTCGATTTCGTGGAACGGGACCAGCCGCGTATTCATGAGGCCATTCTGAAGCTCGGTCGTCAGGCGGTGCTCACGGGTGAGTGAGGCATCCAGATCCTCGGCCAGGAAGTGAAGCTTGTCGTTCAAGTCTTCCGTGTCGGCGGCAATCTCGTCCAGCTCGCGCGTGTGCTGGTAGAGCAGCGAGTAACGTTCCATCTCCAGGGGATCGAAGGTCTGGTCGTGAGCCTCGCGACCGGCCAGCCCGAACATCGGTGACATATCGATCTGGGTGGTGATGTCTTCGGCCACGCGCCCCAACCGCTGAGTGGAGTAATCGAGATCGGAGAGCAGGGCGCGCATCATACCAAGATGTCGCTCCAGCACAGAGCGATTGATGACGACTTCGCCAACACGGTTGATGAGCTGATCGATGGTTGCCAGTGGAAGGCGCAGCAGGTTGCCGGGCAATGCAGGCGGCGATGTCCTGGCCGGCTCGGGTGGCGCCACCGATTCTTCCTCCGGCGGCGGCTCGTATGCCTGGCCCAACAGCGCTGCATAGCGGGCATCGATGTCACTCAAAACAACCGGCAGGTTCTCACTCTGTCTCTGCTCGATCAGATCCTCCAGAGCATCCGCCGAATCGAATAGCAGCTTGATCGCATCAGGAGGCAATTTGCTGCTGCTCTCCAGATAGTGCTCCAAAAGGTCTTCCATCAAATGAGCCAGACGCGCAATGATATCGAACCCTACGGAGGCTGAAGCGCCTTTCAGCGTATGGGTAACCCGACGGAGCTCGCTCAGCAGCGCATGATCGCCCGGATTCCGGGTCAGGATCTCAAGATTGGCCTGGATGGCCTGGCTGTGTTCGCTTGCCTCGAGACTGAATATCTCAAGAAGATCGGCGGGGAGATCGGGCATTGGCCGGAAAGATGCAACCGGCGCGACCTCTGGGGGTGGACCGCCTCCATTGGTCAGTGATTGCAGATGTTCATCGAGCCGCTCGATGGTGGTTTTAAGCCTGTCACTCTCTTTACGGGTCAGCTTCCGGCCGGCATCGATGTGCTCCTTGAGCATGTCTTGGGTAGGCCCGATCAACTCTGACATCTCGGCCATATCGAGCATTTCCGCGGCGCCGCTTAAGATAGCCATCTGCTGATGCAGCTCTTGCATTGTCTCCGGGTCGAGCTTCTTAGCCAGAGTCTTCCGCAGCGAGATGACATAACCCTGTGCTTCGATGATAAAACCTGTCATGAGGTCGGATGAGACGGTGCTCATGGATCACCTGTTGAGATTAAGGGCTGATACTTCTGAAATCGTTCACTGTGCTTGGCCGGCTCTCCGCAGTTAGCATCTGCGAAAAGAAACTTTTGCTCACGAACAAGCACATCGAGCCTGCTGGTTTTGATGGCAAGCCTGCCGGTTTTGACGGCAAGCCTGCTGGTTTTGACGGCAAGCCTGCCGGTTTTGACAGCAAGCCTGCCGGTTTTGACGGCAAGCCTGCTGGTTTCGACGGCAAGCCTGCTGGTTTTGACAGCAAGCCTGCTGGTTTCGACGGCAAGCCTGCCGGGTTTGACAGCAAGCCTGCTGGTTTTGACGGCAAGCCTGCCGGGTTTGACAGCAAGCCTGCTGGTTTTGACGGCAAGCCTGCCGATTTTGACGGCAAGCCTGCTGGTTTTGACGGCAAGCCTGCCGGGTTCGACGGTGATTGTTGTTCCAGCGTCAACGCGCTTTCACCCAATCGACAATCACCAATCATTCAATCGTCGATGACTCAACCCCCGGCTAACATGGAGGTTGTCACTTTGCCGCCGCCATTGTCGCTGAGTTGGCCGGCATCGGCGGGAATATCCAGGGCCGATACGCTGGCTTGCAGATCCGCTGCCAGTGCTGCCAAGACGGCCAGCGACTCGGTGGTCTGGACGGAGGTCGTCTCAGCTACGTGCTGGACCATTCCTGACAGATCCTCGATGGCACGGCTAAGGTCAGAGATACGCTCGCCGGCGTTTTGCGCCAACTGCGAGCCACCTACTACCTCTTGTGTAGCTTCCTCGACACCGATCATAGCCTCATTGATTTCGCCCTGGATGCCCTTGACCATGTTTTCGATCTGGCGGGTGGCGTTCGTTGCGCGCTCGGCCAGACGCTGCACCTCCTCGGCGACAACTGCGAAGCCGCGGCCTGCTTCACCAGCCGCGGCAGCCTGGATAGAGGCATTCAAGGCCAGCACCGTCACGCGGTCGGCAATTTCATCGATCAGACGGACAACCTCGCCGATTTCCTGCGATGCCTCGCCCAGGCGCTTGATCCGCCGCGTTGTTTCCTGTGTCGACTCGCGGATACGGCCCATAGCTGAGATCGTGTCATTAACGGCCTGGTCACCCTCTTGAGCGGTCGCTGTTGCCTGTTCGGCCAACTGCGCGGAAGTCGTGGCCTGTCCGGATAGCAGAGAGATAACTCCCATGATCGATTCTGAAGCGTCTGATAATTGACGCGCGGCAAAATCTACGTTTGTAATCAGCTTGCGCAGTTCTTCGAACGCATTATTTAACGCCTGGTTCTGAACAGCAAGCTGTGCCTCTGCCAATTTGGCTTCGGTGATATCCTGGTTAGCAGCAATGATCTTGATCGTGTTCCCCTCGGCGTCTTTCTGGATTCGGGCCAGGCCTGCTGCCACACCCTCCTCGCCGTCAGCGCGAACAATACGATAGACAACCTCCGCTGTGTATTCAGGATCTGTGGCCTCGACGGCTTTCTGGAACGCATCCAGAAAATCCTGGCGGGTGTCCGGGTGCAGATGACGCTGGATATACGTTTCCAACGGCATTTCGTTACGTCCTTCCTGTCCGGGCAAGACACCGTAAATCTTGTAAAAGTTATCGTCAAAGAGAAGCATCTGGTTGGGGACATCGATCTCGACGTAGGCCATCTTCGCCACGGTCAGCGCCCTGGTCAGGTTGGCTTCAGCCTGCTTACGGGCGGAGATATCAGTCATGATAGTGCCCAGAGCACGCGGCTCTCCCTGCTCATCTCGGATGACAAAAAATGTCTGGTCAACTGGGATGTGGTGGCCCTCTACATGGACGAGTCGACTTTCTCTCGTCCAGGCTCCTTCTTTCAGAGCAACAGGTAAAGCCTTCTCGAACAAAATCCGCGCGTCTTCGTCCGGCTGGAAGTCAGAAATGGCTTTGCCGGTTAAGTCTTGATTCAGGTCGAGGCCGATCATCTGTCTGCCTGCCAGGTTAATATAGAGGGCATTCCCTTCCATGTCGGCCATCCCTACAAAGCCGCCAAAGCTGTCAAGGAAGCCGGAAAGCTCAGCCTGTGTAGATTCGATCAGAGAGGAAAGTTGCGACAGCATGGCATTGACCCCCCCCGCCGCGCGTCCCAACTCGTCGTCGCTAAACACTTCGGCGCGAGCCTCAAAATTACCGATCGATGCCAGGCGAAAGACTTTGTCAATTTCACCAGCCTGGCGGGTGAGGATCGTGGTCCGCTCTTCCACTATGGCTTTCTGCTCTCGCGCCACGTTGTCCAGGTGTTGGCGGGCAACGTAAAATAAGGCCGGCAGTGTGATGGCGGCAGTTACCAGTGGCAACAAAACATCCCAAGACATCTCCGGACTCAATGCCTTCAAAATGAAGAGGCCAATGATACCGGCACCAGCCGCGGCAGCAACTGCCAGGCCGGGGAGAAATAGGAACGCGAATAGTGGTGCCACGATTACAAGAACAGCAAATCCATAGTTCACGTTTGCTGTAGTCAGGGGGCCCAATATGCTCACAATGATCAAAGAGACTGCCGCCGGCTCGTAAAGCCCTCTGCGTGCCAATCCATAAGATGCAATCGAAAACACGACAGAAACAAGCGACTGGTACAAAACAGGAGACTGGAGTGGATTATCCGGTTGGGTTGCCCAGGGCAGTACCAGAACGCCAAAAACGAGAATCAACAGGGTTCCAACCCCTGACATGGTCAGGAGTAAGCGGAGATCTCTCCGGCGCCCAACATCCTGAATATGAGCCGGCGGCTCAAATAGCCGGCTCCAGAAGCTGCCGGGCTGTTTGTCTGTCTGCCCTGATTGAGAAGATAGAACTGTAGTCACTTTTGATGCCCTCCCAGACAATTTTCGTATGTGGGCAAAGAGACACGCCGGCGTGCCTCTGCCTCACGAGAGGCTAAAGTCGTACCCTTTATGAGAACTGCTGCATCTGCGATCCCAACAGCAAACGCTCGCAGTCGAGAAAACGAATAAACTCGTCCCGACGCTCGATGGCCCCATGCAGATAAGGCACAATCTCAGGCGCTATCTTGAACGGAGGAGAAATGACCTGTTCGGCCGGGAAGGTGTAAATGATATCAATATCGTCTACAACCAAACCGATCCGTTGATCGCCGGCCTGGGCAACGATCATATAGGTAGTCTGGCTGGTAACATGTTCGCTGACGCCCAAAAAGAGCGGCAGATCGACCACTGAGATGATATCGCCATGCAGGTTGGTGACACCTAGAATCCAATTCGGCAAAGCCGGAACAGGTGTGATCTCAGGTAGGCGCACCACTTCACCGATGTGCTCGACCTCCACTGCGTAGCGAATGGTTCCCATTGCGAAGATGATAATCTGTATCTGTTCCTGGGAGAGTTGTGAGACTTGCTGCTCCGGGAGTGCGATGCTTCCGGCCGTAACCAGTCTGCTGCTGATCTCAGCAAGAAAAGCATCCAGATTAACCACCGGCATCAGCGGACTATCGCTATCCATACCAGGCTGTACAACCTGGCCAGGATCGTCCACCGGATTCACGGTCGGAATTGCATCGGTCGACTGGGAAGATTTTCGCTTGCCTTTACTTGCCATAGGTCGCCCCCACCTGAGGCGCAAAACGATTGACGACAGCTAACAGTTGTTGCGCATCGAAGGGCTTGGTGACATAGTCGTCAGCGCCTTGTTCCATGCCCCAAAACCGATCGGTCTCCTTTGTCTTACTGGTAATGAGGATGACCGGGATTTGTGCCGTAGCAGGTGTCGATTTCATTCGCCTGCATACCTGGTAGCCATTCAGCTTCGGCAAAATGACATCCAGCAACACCAGGCTAGGACGCTCCTTGATGGCAAGAGTCATCGCCTCCTCACCATCCTTGGCAGTCATAACCTGATAGCCCCCATCCGTGAGCATCCGGCTGACCATATAAAGCACGGTAGGGCTGTCTTCAACAACTAAAATTCGGGACATAAACTTCGAATACCTCTTCAAACAATTCTTCAAAACAATCTCGATGTGTACTACGTGGCCATCAGGTGATGTGCCGCGGACGTTCTCCGGAAATGCTGAAGGCTGGCTTTGCACATCACCTGATGCCCGTATGTACCAGTAAACCGCGTACGCTTTTAACTACCATTACGCCCAGGTCTACTTCTTCATGAAATGGTCAAGACCCTCCTCGTACCAGATTTTGAGGGTCTCCTGATCCTTGGGATCAATCGGACGACCTAGAGCATCTACCGGGTAGTTATACTTTTCTTGAAGCTTTTCCCAATTCTTTTTTACATTCGGATCAACCGGCATGGTAACTCACCTCCTACCATCGAATAAAACTCATTTTTTAAGGAAGCGGTCAATGCCTTCCTCTCGCCAGACCTTCAGCGTCTCAGCATCTTTTGGATCAATGGGACGTCCCATTGCATCAACAGGATAGTCATATTGCTCTTGAAGTCTTTCCCAGTTTCTTTTAATAGCATGTTCGACAGGCATATCAAAACTCCCTTAAAAAACAGGTATATGCACCATGTTGCACAAGCAGAGAGAATCGGGCTGCTCCTCTCCCAATCTCCTAGGCGGACATCGGTGTTCCGGCCAACTTGGACGCGAATGACAATGTAGCCGGTTCTCCAAAATCGGAAAGCATCTCGCCAACGGCTTGTAAGAGTTCTTCTGTCACCGGTCCCACCATTGCAATGGTGGGTAGGCCGGTTTTGAAAGTTTGTTGGGCGACCTGCCGGATCGTTTCCGGAGATTGTTGCTTCAATGCATCGACAACCTCAGTGCTGGCAATTGCTCGCCTGAAATACAACTCCTGCAACCCCAGACGGCTCATACGCACATAAGCCGAATCGCCGGATACCAGGTGTTGGCTGACCAGCGATTGGGTGGCACGATGATGATCGTCCAGATCAACATCTTCCTCGCCCATGCGCAGCAATTCAATCAGTGTTCTGGCCAACACCGGCACCAGGGTTTGGGGAAGGGTTCCCCCTTCAACAACCAGAGCACCGGCATTCGCGTAAGCCTGATATTGAGCATTGACGTAATAAACCATTCCCATCTCCTCACGGAGACGATGGTAGAGTCTCGAAGTAGCTCCTCCACCAAACAGCGTCGAAAACACATGCCATGCGTATCGTTCGGCACTGATATAGGGCGGGGCAGGCCAGGCCATGGCGAAATGCACTTGCTGAAGGTCGCGCTGCTCAACGATCACAGAGCCTGGGACAGGCGAAGGAGATGGCGACGGCAGCGAGACATCACATCGTTGGAGAGACCAAAAACTATCACGTGATTGAGCAACAAAATCAGTGCTTTCTACATTGCCGGCAGCCGCCAGAATGATCTTGTTGGCAATATAGTGGCGCCGCATAAAATCGCTGAGTGAATCGCGATTTGCTTCGCGCAAAGTGCTTTCTCGACCGGCCACCGGATAGCCCAGTGGATGGTCGGGCCAGAACGTCGCTTTGAGGAGATCATTCACTCGTTGCATGGGATTGTCATCGCCGGCAATCTCGTTCAAGATGACCGAACGCTGGCGACTCAGGGCTTCTTCGGGCAGGACACTGTTGCACAACATGTCGCCAAGCGCCTCTAGCGCGAAAGGTAAATACTCATCTAGCACCGTGGCATGGTAAACAGTGTAATCTCGGGTAGTAAAGGCTCCAATAGCCCCGCCGCCAACCTCCATCATCTCGGCGATAGCCCTGGCGTCGCGCTGGTCAGTGCCTTGAAAGAGCATATGCTCAACCAGGTGGGCATAACCACGCTCGGAGGGTTGCTCATCCTTCGAGCCCACATTGACGATAACGCCAACACTAACCGAGCGAACACCCGACATGTGCTCCGTCAACACACGAACGCCGTTTTCTAGAGTCGTTGTTTCTTGTGTCTCGCCGTTCACTCTGCTTCCCTTGCTGTCGAGAGGGTAGAAGCCGGCGGTGCAAGTTCTTGTTGGATAACGGTGATCAATTTCTCATCTCGAACTGGTTTGACAATATAATTGTTGGCCCCGGCCTCTTGAGCCCGATCGATCGTGGCCTGAGCTGAGATCCCTGACAACATGATGATAGGTGTAGCAGCATAGGCTGTCTGATCCCGGATCATCTTGCATAGCTCGATGCCATCCACGTGAGGCAACTTGATATCGAGCAGAATTAAGTCGGGCTTATAAGTCTGAAGGGCATTCAGCGCGCTCAAGCCATCTGAGGCTACCTTTACACTGTAGCCATAATCAGTCAATATCCAGCCTACAGTGTTGCCCACGGTAGGGCTATCATCTATGACCAGTATGTTGGTGGTCATGAAGGTGCGCCCGACTTGGTTTTAACCGTAGCTTTATTTTGTTTAGCCAGGTACTGGTTCACAGATTCGAGTAAACTTTCATCTTTGAACGGCTTGGTAATATATCCGTTAGCGCCGACTTTAAAGGCTTTTTGAACATCAGCTTCATCTGTCAGAGCCGTCATCATCACAACCAGAACTGAATTGTAAGCAGGGTTTCTTCTCATCAACGTACACACCTCGAAGCCATTGGTGTGTGGGAGCATGATATCCAGTAAGACGAGGTTGGGTACTAATGCCCTCACCGAAGCCAGGGCTGTTAGCCCGTCCCGTGCTATATAGACTTCGTGCCCATTTCGCCGCAATAACCATTCCACAGAGCTCACAATTGTAGGACTATCCTCTACCACTAAGATCCGAGCCATCAATAACTCCCACTCAAGCTTATTTTTTGTTCTCTTCGAGCCATTGAAAAGAACTTAGGAACGAGGATTTGATAAGTACCGAGCCTGGCGTTTCGCGGCATAAGTAAGCCGTCAGTTATGGCCATTTGCGAAACACTTAAACAGTTGGGTATGAAGGGCATCTTTACTGCCGGGCTATTTCTGCCCAACTGTTATAGTATGGGATTAGTTATCTCATTCCCGTTCCAAGGAGAACAAACCTAGAGACATACACCAAAACAAAAATCGCCGATCTGCATCTTCCAGTCTCTACTCGCCACTTCTCGTTTAGGCAGTGTAAAGACAAAATTCATCCAGGCTCCCGATCTGGTCTCGATCTCTAAATGTCCCCCATGAAGCTCGATGATCTTGCCCGCCAGATAGATCCCTATCTCGGCATTTCGCTTGTTCACGTCGCTGTCGCTATAAGCCAGGTGTTCAAGGCACTGGCTGTCCGGTGCCTGACCTCTACTCCATAGACTAAATTCATCGACGTTGCCTCGTTCCATGACGTTAAAAGTGACTGTCCCACCTGGCTCACCAAACTCTAGTACATTGTGAATCAGATTGTCATAGACATTGATGAGCAAAGACTTATCGGCCCAGATCAGAAGCCCCGGTCTGTTGATTCTGATCTGGGGGGTTTGGCAATGTGTTTTCAATATCTCGGAGTAGCCGGCCAGGACGGGTTCCAAGACATCTCGAACAGGATCGATTAAAGTGGGATGAATGGCCAATTTGCCATTCTCCAAACGGGTCAGGTTAAGATGATTGTTGACTACACAGCGCATGGAGACTGCACTCTGCTGGACATATTTCATGGCGGTCCTCGCTTCCAGGCTAAGCGTATCATCTGTCATGTGAAAGGCTTCATTGCCGGCAAACATCAGTTGGTTAAGCTGCTCAACACATTCATATCCGGTTAACAAGATTGCGTTCTTGATAAGCTGCCAACATGCATGATTAGTCTTGTGATCTGCTGGTGGATAAGCAGGGCCGCGCTGAGATTTGCAGCTTATCACTCCCTTAACCAGATTGGTCAACAGGTTAGAATCAACTGAATGACACAAACAGACCAGAACAACTTGCTCGTGATGGGCTGTCAACGTATCCGGCAGGGCCGCGTCTGAGATTGCAATGACAATAGATGTGGGCCAATGAGTTTGCACTTTGTAAAGCCGCGCCAGTTTGTGCTCTATGTCAGTTTTTCTTAGGTCGATAACGCATACATCCGGATTGCAAGATGCAGGCTGATGAATGTCAGCGGTATATAAAACAACGCAGTCCTGCTCTTGCAAAGTTGTGCAAAGTTGATGCTCAAAATCTAATTGACTGTCTATTACCACCCGGCATTGCATAGATGAAGGCGTAGGTGCTTTTGCTATATTGGTATGCAGTCTGCTGCTGTGCATCGTGTGTGCTCATTAAGCTGCGAAACCCGCTGTATAGTCACTAACAGATCGTGACAAAGGACGGGTTGGATTAAACAATCATTGGCACCGGCCTCAAAGCCTTGTTCGATCTCCGATAGATCTCCCCGCGACGCGAGGATGATCACTGGTATATGCATAAGGCGAGACTGCAGGCGAATCTGCTTGCATAGCTCGATGCCATTTATCCCCGGTAAGGTTGCGCTGATGATAAATAGGTCGGGGGTAATTTCTTCTACTACTTTGAGCGCGGCAAGGGCATTATCAATCCTCATAACCGTAAATCCGCTGCGCTCCAGCATGATTCCGAGGATGGTTGCTGTACCAAGTTGGTTGTTGACTATGACAATATGTCGAGACACGAAGGACAAACCTTATACCTATACCATTAGATCAAATGCATTTGCCCTCAGAATCGACACTCCCCAAGCATCACGAGTGTTTCGTGGCTAATTAAGCCCATAGATGTGGCTGTGATGTGAAACACTCAGGCAGTTGGGGTATGAAAGCCTTCTTCGATTTCAGGCCGTTTGCACCCAACTGTACTAGAGACAGGATACAATGATTAGACAGACATTTGGGTAAAGAAATCCAAAAAAATTCGTAACGATCCGGCGATGAGCCACAATTGGCATCCAGAGCTATGTCCAGATGTGGCTTTACCATAAGCGTCAACTTAAGCAAAAAACTTCTTGATCTCTTGCAAAAAAGATCATGATCCATAGGTGTCAACTTAAGGCATCAATACTGCTTGGTGATCAGTTTTCAGTGCTCGACGATTAAACAACATCGCAGTGATCAGTTTTTGTTCGCAATGACAGACTCTTGGCTGTATACCAAAGACTAATAACCAAGAACTAATAACCGAAAATGTAGAACCACACAGATCAAGTTTGTGCTTAAGTTTACGCTAATGGATCATGATCTTTTGGCTCAACGCGGGATGGTTCACAAGTCTGTGATATGGAACGAGATTGTTTGTGAGCATTTTGAGGAACGGAATGGCATTCCCAGACCAGTATGTCATTCCCGCGCAGGCGGGAATCCACTTGTCCACAGAGCACTCCCA
>JAFGLD010000224.1 GCA_016928235.1 Anaerolineae bacterium
CGTCATAGAAGGAGCAGAGTTATGGCAATTACCAGGGAGTGGCTCATGAGCAAAAGCTCACCCAAGAGGATGAAAATAGCTTTTTGATCCATCACCCAAACGACTGCAAGTCGTCCATCACCCATCACTATTTTCAAGGAAGACAATGATTTCATTCACGGGTATTGGGATTAGGATCGATATTCAAGAACCATCATGTTCGAGGATCGTCGTCTCCGATTTCTCTTCTCCACAGTCTGTTGGAAATTTCCTTCATATACTCGTTTAGACAATCTCGTTCCAGTAACGCTACATTCCACTCCGTTTTATCTTTTCCTTTTAAGTGGACAAACACGCCGGGAGATTGTCCTGGCTTCTGTTGACATTTCCTCAAGATGAAGTCCCTTTCTGCCATCTAAATGTCAACAGAACATAAACGTCAACTTAAGCAAAAAACTTCTTGATGTCTTTCAAAAAAGATCATGATCTTTTTCCGAAAACTTCTCGATCTTTTTCTCGACTTGCCAAATCTGCTGTCCATCAATCCAAATGGTAAATGACCTTAAGTTGACAGGTATAGTCAACAGAACCCAAGCATTCAGATTGCCACAGAGCACAAGGCCACTTGCAAGTCATCCGGAGAATCCGCCGACACAGCATGAACAATCACGCCTGGGTACCAAAAAGCAAACCATGCCTCAATGGGCTCCGGCCAGTCAGCCGGATTGACAACAATCACTGCACGACTATCCAGATCGCCAATCCCGGCATCATCTCGATTGAATCCCATCGACCAGCCTCGCTCGGTTAAGACACCGCTATCCAGCACAGCCCTCAGCCACTCTTTCCCGGCACATGGAGGCATCAAGACATAGGTGCGCTCATATTGAGCACGTGGCTTCCCGCGAGCATCGGAAATGCTTTGGGGTATCAATGTCAGGTTAGCAGCATCACTTCCAATCAGGATTGTCGCAGTAATTGCATCGGTCTCATCTGCGCTTACGGTAACCGTATATGGCCCCCCTGCAACAGGCTCGAACTCCCATCGCCAGGCATGTTCGCGTTCAGTTGACGCAACATCAAGCTGGCGCAAACCAACACTGCCAACGGGCCCGCTTACCTGGATATGAATATTCTGCAACAAATGGGGAGAGAGCAAACGAACCCGCACTGGATCTCCAAGCTGCTGAGTCTCGCTGGCCAACAACAGCCTCACGGTACTGTCAACCATTTCCTCAGATAGATCGGCTACATCTTGCACAATTTCCAACGAAACATCGTCCCAATATACATCGTTGTGCTTCCTCGGCCACTCTGGGGCACTCATCAAGAAAATCGTCACAGTTGGATGAATAGCCGTTGCCTCAGCTATAAATCCGGCATCATAGTAATCATACACAGTGCGCTCGATGGACCATACAACGGCAGATCCAAATGGAGTCGTGCCGCCGGTTGGATCGATACCAATCTTCATACGCATATTTCCGGGGCTGGTACTGATACCCGGCGTATCGGCATCGGTACTCCAGGCATACCCATAAGCCTTAAGTTGTAATCGCTGCCCCGGCTTGACAGCAACAGTCTGCATCAGCCCGGCTATATGCGTTCCCCACGGCGTAGAATAAGCCTGAGATGTCTGTCCGGCACGCACAAAGCGCGGTTCGAACGAGCCCCTACCAGCCCAATAGATCGGTTGCCTGTTCCGCCAGGTTTCATCATCCACGCGCTGGGGGATCCAAAATGGCAGCCATCCCTCAGCCACCATTATTTCCATCTGATCTTGCCAGGGTTGGTATGCCCCTTCAAAACTTGGATTCTTGAGTAGATTAGTCATAGTATCACCACTCGGAGACTGCTAAAATGTGTCGTTGTCAAGATCTTGTCAACGATAGGTACCCGCCCGATTGATGGTGTCGAGCCTGTTCGCCAACAACACCATCTCATCGTTTAGCAATGCCTTCGCCACAATCGAGATTAAAATGATGTCATGCATCTTGCCGTCATTCCCGCTTGCGCGGGAATGACAGCATTGGCAAAGGTATTGTTTGAGGAATGAGAATTTTAACGTAACTATTCAGCCATTAGTTGTTAGCTGTAAACTAAAACTCGTCACTCACCGCTCAAAACTGTCAAGCAGCCGGCACCAATAACTAAAATAGTTTCATTTTAACTTACCCATCCATAGTTCTTATTGCAGGCTCAACGGAGAAGGCCCCTAAGCTAAAAATTCCGTGCGCCAACAACACCTGCAACAGGTAAAATCTGTCCGTCTTCGGAGCGCCAGACTTCATAAAGATAATGCGTAGAAGCCGATACTGCGAAGATAAAAGCCACTCCAATTCCAGTCTGATCGCGAAGATGAGTATAGTATTTCAGGTATTGATCACCCTTGGTATTTCCATCAATGCCCTGGGCCGTATTGCTGCACTCAGTGATTAGCAACAACTTATCTGGCCACATCTTACGATAGAATTTGTATCCCAGTCCCCCTGCCTCCGACAACATCCCTTCTTCATCCTGCCAATGGCAATGACATCCCATCCAATCCGCCTGTTTGATCGCATCTTGTGCATCATCGAGGAAAGAGCGATGATCCAGTCGCATCCCATCGACGGCAGGCCCAGACGAAAGGCCCGGCCAGCCAAACCTGGCCTCTGGAAGCTCCGGACGCAACATTCCTGTTACCTGCAGGAACCATTCGCCAAATTCACGCCCATTTTGCCAGCTCGTTCCATATCCCTCCGGCATCAGATTCGGCTCATTGTGAATCTCAAAGTACCGAACGCCGCAGTCATACATGCTCTTTGCGCTATGTTTAACAGAATCAACAAAATCAGCCGGACGAAGCACGCGATTTCGAACATCGACCAACAGTCGCATCATCATGAACATTGACGGGTTAACGGCAAGAGCACGCTCTATGTCAGACACCACCGACGAGGTCGTCAAGCATAGAGCTTCGATGCGAGCAGTCCGGACAACTTCCCAATCAGGCTCCTCCATTGGGCCATCCACGCGCCCAACAAGGCCTACCAGACAGTGCGAGTACCCCCACTCTGGAATCACCTCAGTTGCTCGCGAACCGGTAACCGCCACAAGAAAGGGAGTCGGATCGATAATATCATAAGGGTATGGGGTCAAACCCGCGGCAGTCGCCCCATCCTTTTTCAGCGTTAAATGCAGGTGATTGCCGGTTGAGTTACCGGTGCTATCCGCCAATCCGATCCGATCACCGGCCGCGACTACCTGCCCGGTATGAACAAGGGCCTGGTTGAGATGCGCATAAATCGTTCGATATCCTCCATGATGCAGGATCCGAACGTGGATCCCGTAGGCATGATTCTCGCCTCCATCGTGCACAAGATATACTTCTCCATCTGCACAGGCATACACACTGCTGTTCATGGGAGCTTTGAAGTCTATTCCCTCATGTCCCGGCAGGTCCCAGCGCCGATAAAGACCGGGATTCTCGCCGAAGCCTTGAGTAGCTACGGGGTAATCGGTAGGCCACAACAAGCAAAAATCCGAGGATGGCTGACTTATCGCAGCAGATTCGCCGAATTGCAAACCACCGGCAATACGCTCAACCAGGATCTGGCGAAGATGCTCAGGCGTGGTAGCCCGCAAGACGTCCAGCCGAACATCAGGCAACTGTCCCTTCAGCCAGTTAACCACATTACCATATTGATGATAGCAGCCCGGGCCAACAACAACACTAATAACCTGATTGGGACTATGAAATTGCAGCGCATTCTCTGGAGAAGGAGTCACCGAAGCACCAAAGCAAGCCACATATTCACGTACAGCATCAACCCAGGCCCAATAATTCTGGCGTGGAAGCAACATAATATGATAGTCGGCATTCTGAAGCATTTGCACCCTCTCCGTTAGCTTTGCAGTCTCAACATACACATGAACCTGGGGAGACACATGTCAATCACCCGTTGGATCGCCCGAAGTTGTCCATGCACACCGAAACCCAAGCGTGTCAGCGGTAGTAGCCGGGCCAAGCGCGTGCCGGAAAGTAGTTGTCAACTTCGCGCCCCGATCATCGTAACTCCCTCCCCGCGTGATCTTAAATTGGCCTTCCGAAGGGCCAACCGGGTTCTCTCTGAGAGAGTGCTCGTAAAAGTCGTCTTGATACCAATCATTGACCCACTCTACCACGTTACCTGCCATATCATAGAGCCCATAGGCACTCATTCCCTTTGGATAAGTACCCACGGCACGTGGATCGCCGATCTCGCTACCATAATTCAAATAAGTCCCATCCAGAACCAGCGTGCCCCATGGGAACTGCCGAGGTTCGTTATTGGCCTCATCCCAACCTGCTGCCTTTTCCCACTGAGCCTCGGTAGGAAGATGCCCTCCTCGCCACTTGCAGTAGTCACGAGCCTGATACCATGAAATGTTGATGACAGGATAATTGAAATAGGGTTCAGTTCCATAATAACGATATATGCTAACCGAATTATCGTCGAGAGGCTTTTCGCAAGCGCCTTCCTCCACACATGCCATGTAATACAGGTTGGTCACTTCTGTGGTATCGATATAATAAGCATCCAGATAAACCTCATGTGCCGGACGCTCACGAGGATAACCAGTATCGCTGCCCATCATGAACACACCGGCTGGAATTAATGTCATGGAGACTCCGCGCAGTGTTTTTGTCATCGGAAACTCAGTCGGGGCTATGATATCTGTAGGCTTAGGTAAGACCTCAGTCACAATACTATCTGTCGGCACAGTTACAATCGGCGTAGGCCCAACGGTATTGGTCAGGTCGACCGGGCTAGAAGAAATTATCGGCATAGTAGTTAACGCGAGCCGAGCCGCTGTCGCAGTCTGCGCTGCCATCTCCCTGGCGCCGCCACTATCCTCCCCGATCCCAAGCAGACTCACAATCACAACAACCGCTACAACGATGCCAACCCCAATACCACCTAATCCCCCCCACAACAGGACACGCCTCGACCAAAGCAGCTTTGAATGCCCGGCTTTCGAAGAAGCCAGCTCAGGGACATGTAACTTCTCGCCCGTAGGTACATTAGCTCGCGGTGACACCGCCGCTTGCATAGTCTGAGCAGAATGAACGACTGTCTTGGGTGACCAACTCCAACCACCGGCAGACATAACAGCCGCCTCAAGCCCACGCGCCAGATCGCCGGCTGTTTGATAGCGTTCTTCGGGACTTTTCGCCATTGCCCGGCGCAGAACTTCATCTATTTCAACAGGAATATCAGGGTTATATTCCTGCAATGACGGTACAGGATTCTGAATATGCATCAAAATCTGGGCAATTGGCGTATCGGCAACAAAGGGTACCTGCCCGGCAATCATCTCGAACAGCGTCACACCCAATGCATAAATATCCATGGCCGGCGTCGATGGTCCTGGGTTCGACTGCTCAGGAGCCATGTAAGCGGGTGTGCCGACAATGCCGCTCCCCGTCAATTGCGCCGTACCCTCAGATATCTTAGCGATCCCGAAATCGGTCAAATAGGCATTTCCTTGCGCATCCAACATGATGTTACTAGGCTTGATATCACGATGAATCACGTTCTGCGAGTGCGCATAGTCCAGAGCATCGGCCACCTGTGCAACAACGCCCACAATTCGATCCCATGAAAGCGGCCCCTCACGAACATGCTCCTGGAGTGAGCCCCCCTCCAAAAATCGCATCACAATATAGGGCATCCCCTCGTATTCACCGTAATCGTAAATAGGGAGAATATGGAAGTGTTCTAACCTGGCAATAACTTCTGCCTCACGCTGGAAACGTTGCATAAAAGTGTCATCGTGCAGCATCGCTCTCGGCAGCACTTTGATCGCCACAGTGCGATTGATCGCAGGATGGGTGGCCTTGTACACCGTTGCCATCCCCCCCTTCCCCAGTATCTCAACGATCTGATACTTACCAAGAGAAGATCCAATCAACACATCCATCTCAGCCATTCGACACTCTCCAATTGTCTATGCAACATCTCTCCGGTTATAGCACATCTACACCTAGAGTCCAAGTCGGCTGGTTGCCCACTGCCGATGCCCACTGTATAATCCCCAACGCCAATTTGATTAGACTTTATCGGAAATAACGGAGTTACACATAAAATAAGCCGGATTTTACGCATAGCATGACTATTGCCAATAAAGTCTACTATTATGCAGAAGGAGGCCCGCTTGTTTCCGTTCAACCTGAACGTTGACTTTCAACAACTGGTCGGGGTTATCATCACTGTGGTCGCCATCCTGGCGGCAACACTGACAGCCCTGTGGATCTCTATGATCATCTGGGCCTATCGAGATATGCGTTCTCGATCCAGAGATACTTTTGCACAGGTCATGGTCGCGCTGCTCGTGGGGGTCCTCAGTGTGCCCGGACTCCTGGTTTACCTGATCCTCCGTCCCCAGGAAACCCTGGCCGAGCAATACGAGCGCGCACTCGAAGAAGAAGCTCTCTTACAAGAAATCGAGAACAAACAAGTCTGTGCCGGATGCGGGCATCCAACAAAGGAAGATTGGCGATTATGCCCATACTGTCACACAAAACTAAAAAAGAACTGCCCCGGATGCAGCAAACTCCTGGACTTACCCTGGACTATCTGCCCATATTGTGAAACTCCGCAAACAGAACAGTCTCAGCCAGGCCGGCGTTCTGCCGCTGCCGCCTACGCAAGCTCCTATCGGACAAACGAGATAGAGGATATATAAGAGACCTATTAGGGGAAATCAAGCGGGATACCAGATTTCGATAATACTGGTATCCCGCCAAGATAATCTAGCGAATGTTTGTGAATGCCCTCAAGCCGGGATAGACAGCCTGAGCACCCAACTCCTCTTCGATACGCAGCAGCTGGTTATATTTAGCCACCCGATCACTTCGCGCAGGCGCGCCTGTCTTGATCTGGCCGGCGTTAAGTGCCACCGCAAGATCGGCAATAGTGGCATCCTCTGTCTCCCCGCTTCGATGCGATATAACAGCCGTCCAATTATGACGATGAGCCAGCTCAACCGCAGCAATCGACTCGGTCAGCGAGCCAATTTGGTTAACCTTGGTCAACAGAGAGTTGCACGATTTAGTCTCAAGTGCATGCTGTACGCGCTCCACATTCGTCACCAACAGATCATCGCCGACAATCTGGATCTGATCACCGAGCCGCTCAACCATGAGCTGCCAGGCCTCCCAATCATCCTCAGCCAGACCGTCCTCAATGGAAATGATGGGGTATTTCCCAACCCAATCGGTATAAAAATCGACCATCTCAGCTCCGGTGAGCGAACGCCCTTCCTTCTTGAGCTGGTACTTGCCGTCCTCGAAGATCTCGCTGGCAGCCGGATCGAGGGCGATCATGACCTGCTCGCCAGGCGCATAACCGGCCTGCTGTATACCTTCGAGGATTACCTCAATGGCAGCCTCATTGCTCGGTAGACTGGGAGCATAACCACCCTCATCGCCGACATTGGTGCTGTGCCCCTTGCCCTTGAGCACCTTACCCAGTGTCTGGTAGATCTCGGCGCACCAACGCAGCGCTTCAGCAAAACTAGTCGCTCCGACAGGCATGATCATAAATTCTTGTAGATCGGTGCTGTTGGCTGCGTGTTTGCCGCCGTTCAGAATATTCATCATGGGTACGGGCAAAACGTGCGCGTGAACGCCGCCGATATAGCGATACAACGGCAATCCCAGGCTTTCAGCCGAAGCTTTCGCCGCTGCCAATGAAGCGCCGAGAATAGCGTTCGCGCCGAGCTTTTCCTTGGTTGGAGTACCATCAAGCTCGTTGACCAACAAACTATCAATCCCCATTTGATCGGTCGATTCTTCGCCGATCAAAGCTTCGGCGATGGGGCCATTGACATTGGCCACCGCCTGCGTAACACCCTTGCCGCCATAGCGATTCTTGTCACCGTCGCGCAGCTCAAGCGCCTCGTGCGCCCCCGTCGATGCGCCGGACGGCACAATCGCCCGCCCCATTGCGCCGTCATCGAGGAGCATCTCAACCTCGACCGTAGGATTACCCCGCGAGTCCAACACTTCCCGTCCATGTACTTCGATAATAGTAGTCATTTATCTGCTATCCTTTCTAGGATCAGAACACACAAGAGCAAAAATCACCGGGATCATAATATGTCGACACGGTACAGGCAAGAGCAAAATGTCACTTTCGCAGATATTGGGTAACTAAACCCATGCGTACACTGGACGTCAGATGCCAACGCTGTGCATATGTATTTTCGCAATACCGCAAAACTCGCTATGAGTACGTTTGCTGGCGCTGTCATTGACAGGTTCTCAGTTCTCAGTGATCAGTTTAAAAGCAAAGGCACACGCGACAGAAAATAGGCGCATGTGATGTAACATAGGCTCATTTCAAGTATGTCAATAAGCCAACACTGTCGTTGTGTGATAAAAAACTGATCACTGATTACTGAAAACTGATCACCCCCGGCGTGCAGCACAAATACGGGGTCATCGAGAGATAGCAAGTTTTGCGGTACTGCGTATTTTCTCAAAAAAGCGGGGAAAACTCTCGGCAAGAGAAACCGGGTTTTTCCTTCCGCAAGAACGGCACAGAGTTGATGCCGCTTTCGCA
>JAFGLD010000225.1 GCA_016928235.1 Anaerolineae bacterium
ACGCCCAACGCAATCCTGACCCAATCGGGGGTCAGGGGAAATCGCTGGGGCGAGATGCATACGTTTGTATACATTTCAGGAAACAGACCCTGGAGGGTTTTTACTGGTTAGTGTGTCCGGCAGGTTTTGCCTTGAAATCCAAACCGCTTATTCATCTCTGTATCAGATGAGGAATGATTGTTGATGACAATGCTCATCCGGACTGTCTGTGAGACTTTGCGTTACAAAGGAAAAGAGGGCCAGTTAGCCTGGCTTGGCCATCGATTAGGTGGTTTGGGCACGCTGCTCTTTTTTGTTGTTCATGTTGTGGATACTTCATGGGTCTACTTCTGGCCCCAGGGTTACCATCATGCCATCGATCTATACCGTTCCTGGCCGTTCCAGATCGGGGAGCTGCTGCTGGTTCTGGCTGTGATCTACCATGCCCTTAATGGGTTGCGAATCACCCTGATGGATTGGAAGCCGGCCCTATGGAAATACCAGCGCCGGATGACCTTAGGGACATTTGGCCTGACGGCCTTGCTCTATGCGCCTGTCTTTGTCATTATGGGCAGCCATGCGCTGGAGAACCTTTTCGACATCGTGCTATTCTAGGCAAGCAAGGAGCACACGCCTGTCATGACCTCAACCGGCTCTCTACCCCATAAGGGAAATCGTTTTGAAGCCTCTGCCTGGAGGTTAATGCGCCTCTCCGGTATCCTGATCGTCCCATTGGTTTTCATCCACCTGGCAATCATGCATCTCTTCAACAGCGTCTACACCATTGACTATCAGTGGGTGATCGAGAAACGCTGGGCTCTTTTAGGCTGGCGCGTCTACGATGCCTTCCTGCTATGGTTCGCCGGGCTGCACGGTTTCAACGGCTTACGCAACGTGCTCAAAGATTATGTTCATCGACAAGCCGTCTATCGTGGCATGGTCATCGCGATGATCATTGTCATGCTCATCGTCTTTGGCCTGGGAACCGTCGCGTTGATCGGCACGCCCCTCAGCCCGGTCTTTTAGACTTCGGGAAGACTCCGCGGCAGAGATACTCACCAAATCCGCAAGGAAAAAACTTTATGCAAATTCACCAGTTTGATGCTGTGATCGTCGGCGCAGGCGGCGCGGGATTGATGGCCGCGCTTCATGCATCGAGCCAGGTTAACGTGGCCGTGATCAGCAAGCTCTACCCGACCCGCTCGCACACCGGGACAGCCCAGGGCGGCATCGGCGCGGCGCTTGGCAATATCGAAGAAGATCACTGGGAATGGCACGCTTTCGACACCGTGAAAGGCTCAGATTACCTGGCTGATCAAGACGCTGTCGAGGTGTTGTGCCGCGAGGCCATCGACGTCGTCTTTGAGCTTGAGCACATGGGCCTGCCTTTCGACCGCATTGAGAACGGCACGATCTCGCAGCGGCGCTTTGGCGGGCATACCAGCAACTTTGGCGAGAAACCCGTTCATCGAGCCTGCCACGCCGCCGATCGCACCGGCCACATGATCTTGCAGACACTCTATCAGCAGTGCGTCAAAAACAACGTCCGGTTCTTCGATGAGTTCCATGTGATCGATCTTGTTATGCAGGCCAGCAAACCCGCCGGGGTGATCGCCGTCGAGCTTGCAAGCGGCGAGCTGCACGTTTTCCACGCCAGGGCAGTGATGATCGCCACCGGCGGCTGGGGCAGGGTCTGGCAGATTTCCAGCAATGGCTACACGGCCACCGGCGAAGGCGCGTCGATGGTGTTGCGGCAGGGCCTTCCGTTGGAAGACCTGGAGTTCTACCAGTTTCACCCGACCGGCCTTTACAAGATGGGCATTCTGATTACAGAAGGGGTGCGTGGCGAAGGCGGCATTTTGCTCAACGGTCGGGGCGAGCGGTTTATGGAGCGGTACGCGCCACACATTAAAGACCTGGCCGGACGGGATGTCATCTCACGGGCCATCTACCTTGAAATTCGGGAAGGGCGAGGCATCGACGGTAGGGATTATGTCTACCTGGATGTGACGCCGGAGACCGTCAATAAATGCCTGGCAACAGCCGGCGAGCCCCGCCGGATCGACCGTCATTACGTCGAGAGCAAGCTGCCGGATATACTCGACTTCTGCCGCACTTACCTGGGGATTGACCCCGTCGAGGCGCCCATACCTGTCCAGCCGACTGCGCACTATGCCATGGGTGGCATCCCCACCAACGCCAACGCCGAGGTTGTCATCGACACCGGGAACAGTGTCCTGCCCGGTCTGTATGCCGCCGGAGAATGCGCCTGCGCCTCGGTCCACGGCGCCAATCGGCTGGGCACCAATTCTCTGGTCGATCTGGTCGTCTTTGGGCGTCGCGGCGGGCAGGCGATGGCGGAATACTGCATGGGAGCGAACATCGATGCATTGTCTGAAGACCCGGCCGGAGCAGTCCAGGCTCGATTGGACAGGCTGCGTCATGCCAACGGCAAGTTCCGTGTCGCCGAGCTGCGTGGCAGGATGCAGCAGGTCATGTCTGAGCATGTGGGGGTCTTCCGTGAAGCACAAGGAATGCAGCAAGCCATCGACACCATCCGGGAGCTGAAAGATCACTATCAAAACGATTTACTGCTGGAGGATCGTGGATATGTATTTAACTCCGATCTGATGGAAGCCTGGGAGTTAGGCTCGTTGCTTGACCTGTCCGAGGCGACGGCCGTCTCCGCGCTGGCTCGCCGGGAAAGCCGAGGAGCCCATGCCCGCGAGGACTGCCCAGATCGAGACGACGAGAAGTGGCTGAAGCACACCTTGATCCGTCGCGCGGACGCAGGCGAGCTCAAGTTGGATTACAAACCCGTCGTCATCACCGATTACCAGCCCAAGGAGCGCGTGTACTGATGGATATCAACCTTCGCATCCGGCGCTTTAACCCTGAAGTCGATCAGAAGCCTTATTGGGCTGAATACGATCTCAAAGAGGTCCAGCCCGTCGACCGCGTGCTGGACCTGCTCGAATATGTCAAGGGGTATCTCGACGGCACCCTGGGGCTGCGTCGTTCTTGCGGGCACGGCATTTGCGGCTCTGATACCATGCGCATTAATGGTCGGAACTTGTTAGCCTGCAAAGTATTGGTCAAGGATCTGGTCAGGGGAGATAGGGGAACTATCCAGGTCGAGCCGATTCTGGGTCTGCCGGTCATCAAAGACTTGATCGTGGATATGGAGCCCTTCTTCGAACACTACCGCGCGGTGATGCCCTATTTCATCAATGATGAGCCCGCGCCGGAGCGTGAGCGGCTGCAAAGTCCCGCCCAACGTGCGCGCTTCGATGAGAGCACCAAGTGTATCCTGTGCGCTGCCTGCACTACATCATGCCCATCCTTTTGGGCCAATGGCACCTATATCGGCCCAGCCGCGATCATTCAGGCACATCGATTTATCTTTGACAGCCGTGACACTGCCGGAGACAGGCGGCTGGCTATCCTGGCATCGGAGCAGGGCATCTGGCGCTGCCGGACGATCTTCAACTGTACTCTGGCCTGTCCACGTGAAATTCCGGTCACGCAGCTGATTGCCGAGGTAAAGAAAGAGATCAAGTAACAAGCCATAGCCGGCTCTCTGGTTTTGCTCCAGGTATCGGCCGGACACCCTTTTACTTTTGGCGAAGAACTGTAAACTAAAGCTGCTCGCTCGTTACAATAGTCTCAGATTGATGGAGAAAATCGATGAAAGTACAAAACTACACTGACACGCCCGCCGATCCGGCTGAAGTACCCGGAGTAGGAATCCGGTGGGTGATCGGCAAGAAAGACGGCGCGCCGAACTTTGCCATGCGGGTTATCGAAGTGCAGCCGGGAAAAAACACGCCTTACCATACGCATGACTTCGAGCACGAGGTGTATGTGCTGGAGGGAACAGGTGTGGTACGGAGCCCACAGGGCGATCAGCCGGTTGAGCCCGGCACGGTTGTGTATGTCGCGCCGGGGGAAGAGCACGGCTTCTTCAACCAGGGCGACGGGATGCTGCGGTTCATCTGCGTGGTCCCGCATGTGGGTTAGATAGCAATAGGGGCAGGGCACATCTTTCCTCGTACTCTACCCCTATTGATTTGCCAATAGTCAGATTGGCACGGCAGTGCTATTCATCTAACGGAACTCCGGCAGCGAAGACGTTGGCAACCTCGACGATGTGGTTGGTGTTATCGCCTGTCTCCGGGTTCTTTTCATCGATGATTCTGATATGCAGTGTATGAGCGGCTAACGGCAGGTCTTTAGCTACCAGGTGGAACTGGGCAGCCGGGCCATACCAGCCTGCCGATGAGGGCATGAAGGCATCGACCTTGATCGGCTCGCCGTCATCGACCCAGACCTCCGCCATACCGAAGTTGACATCCCCTTCTTTCCGAAGGATGATGCCGAAGGCCGTCCCCTGGAGCCCTTCGAAGATCAGCTCATCACCAACCTGCTCACCGACCCAGCCTTCGCCGGTGCGGCGGTTAAAGTAGCCTATCTCCCAGCTCCCCTCAATGATCGGTGTGAAGTTTCTACGGTTGTAGACCTGTGTATATTGGAATGTATCGGCATACAATGGCGCGGGAATACCGGCCACTGTCGGGATATCGGCATCGTTGGCCGGCAGGCTCTCATAGACACTGTCCAGGTATTCTTTGATGAAGTCAGCAGCATAGGTATGTCCCAGATCGTTGGGATGGGTGTCATCGGCGTAAACGTCATCGAGCGTGGTCTGATCGGTATCGATGAGCTGCGCGATCCGATCCCTGTAGCTGACCTGGGCGATCCGGTAATGCTCGGCAAGCGGCTCGAAATCGGCCTGGGTGGTATTGCCCGATTTGACCGCAAAATGGACCAGGATGATCGCCGGCTGGTTAGGACTGCTCAAGATTTTCCGGACTACCCCTTCGAGCGTCTCCTGCCGGCCAGGCATCCCCAGATCGTTGACAGAGAAATCGACCATCACCAGGTCGGGGTTCTCTTTGAGTAGATCCTTCTCGATCCGGAGCATACCTAACCCGGAACCCGTAGCGCCCAGACCGGCATTGACCAGTGTGACCCGGCCGGGGTACTTCTCATCCCACCACTCGTAGACCTGGGCGATATAGCGCTTATCCGCATGGGCGCTATCGCCCTGCGTAATCGAGCCACCCAGACCGGCAATGACGATCTTCTCGCCGCGCCGGGCTTTGGCCATGGCCTGCTGCAAACGTACCAGCCCGGCATTTTGATCGCTGTCCGGCGCCGGCTGTGCGGATTGAGTTGATTGGCAGCCCAACAGGAAGGCACCGGTCGTTATGATTGTCAGCATCACAATGATGAAAAAATGGAAGTCATGTTTCATGAATGATGTCCGTTTGGGGAAGTAGAATATCACAAGCATAATGGGCAGACACAAATGGACAACCTTCCCTCGTCGACAATCTGTATTTTCCACTATCCGGCTTCAATAGACTTTATCGGAAACGACGGAGTTACAACATAAAACGAGCCGGACTTTATACGTAGTATATCGAGCTGCGGAAATACACTGATATAGCAGGGCGTGATGGCGGCAACCACCTCTTCCTGGTCGATCACGAAGGTGTGTATTACATCGATTGCACTAATGTGGAGCTTCCTTACGGCTCCCAGCTCGTGCACGATATGGTAAACCGAACCGAAACTGCCATGTCTCAAGCTCATTGCTTCCTGGCATTGGAACTGGCCTTAAAGGCTCAGGCCCGGGCAACCAGGATGGGAAACCTGTCGGGTGACCAGTCGTGAGATTGTGGTGAGCAGACTAAGGCGGCAGAGTCATCGATCAAATATCAATAGGGTGTCTTTCATTTTAGTTATGCGTCGCATGAGGTATCAAGCGGCTCAATGCGCGAATCGAGCTGCTTGCCCTAAAAAACACACCCATTTAGCCCAACGCTACATCGAGCAGCATCATAACCGCAAATCCCAGCATGGTCGTCATCGATGAAAGATTGGAGTGTCCACCGCCCTGAGACTCCGGAATAACCTCCTCGATGACCACAAATATCATAGCGCCGGCTGCAAAGCTTAGAACGTAGGGCAGGATAGGCTGCGAGATCAAGACAAAAGCGGCTCCCAGTACACCGGCTACCGGCTCGACGATGGCCGAAAGCTGCCCATACCAGAAACTTTTCATGGGGGAGAGCCCTTCACGGCGCAGAGGGACAGAGACAGCGGCGCCTTCCGGGAAGTTTTGCAGCCCGATACCGATGGCCAACGCGATAGCTCCTGCTATAGTCGCCGAAGCATGGCCGGCAGCCGCGGCGCCAAAAGCCACGCCAACTGCCAATCCTTCCGGGAAGTTGTGCAGCGTGATAGCCAGAACCAGCAAGACTGAGCGACGCCAGTGAGTTGGAATGCCTTCAGTCGTGTCTTCCCGAAGGCCGGTATGCATGTGCGGCAACACCATATCGATGCCGCGCAAAAAGATGCCGCCGAGCAAAAATCCGACGACTGCCGGCACCCAGACGGGGACATCGCTGCCCTCGGACATCTCGATAGCCGGGGCGAGCAGCGACCAGTAGCTGGCTGCAATCATCACACCGCCGGCAAACCCCAACATGGCATCGAGTACTCTCTTGCTCGGCTCGCGAGCGGCAAACACAGCAGCTGCCCCCAGAGCGGTGAGGCCCCAGGTAAAGAGTGTTGCCAGAAGGGCTTGTACAATTGGGTTGAGAGATAAGAAAATTTCCATACGTAGATCATATCAATTGTAGCGGACACCGATCAACTCAACTGCGTCGATTTGGTTCCATCCACCGGCACTGGCTGACTGATCGACAGTGATTTTAATGGCATTAGCGGCATAATCAGCCTGCTGGATCAAGATCACGCTCTCAAAAGGACACTGAAAGCTCAGGGCAGGTGCAGCCTCGTAAACAACATGCTCCTCGCCTTGAACATCGATGAGCGCCACGCGGGTAATGAAGCCCGGATTGTAGGTTTGGCGGATCATAATAGCAGTCGGCCTGACCAGCTGGACATAGTAGAGCGTCAGTGACCCCTGTTCATTAGGCAGTGCTGTCGACCAGGCCGTTCGCGCATCACTACAGGCTTCAGTATTAGGCGCCCCGATGGCCTGAAGAGCCCCCCAGTCGATCCGGCCTCGCTCGGTGTCTGCTTCTGCCCCAGCAGCATACTGGCGCACCTCTTGCCGCCCCGCCAGAGCCAGAGTAGGGGCAATCTCGGCTACAACTGCCTCGAAGGGCGTTTGAGTAAGCTGAACTGACAGAGTCGAGTAGGGAATACTGGTTTGGATACTGGCTGCATCCATAGTCATCTGGAGCATAACCGGATCAGGGCGATTGCTTTCGACGGGAACACTCATGACAATCACAGCCAACAAGATTACCAATATAAGGACCAACCAGACTCGTTGGTCGATGTTCTGACCAATGCCCCGTATTGTGCGTCTGAACCAGTTTAGTATCATCGCGCTCATGACCTTCCATGGGTTTCTACCAGCAGTATAGTCACGATAGCCCAAGCTGCCAAACCCCAGCACCAACAGCATTGAACCACACCCTAGTTTTCGACAGCTACCCGGTTCGACGGTATTCTAGGACTAACAGCATACTTTCAGAGAAGTAAATTACCTATGAGCAAATTTATTCCTATCATCCTGGCATCCGGTCTGATTTCCTTTATTGCAACGCCGTTAGTGGCCAGGCTGGCGAGATCGATCAACTTTGTTGACAAGCCCGAAGCTCGCAAAGTGCACGTCACCCCGGTGCCCATGTTGGGCGGTCTTGCGATCTACGTTGGTTTATTTGCCGCAGTTAGCATTGGCGGCACGGCACCTATCCGCGAGTTGATAGGCATCTTAGGCGGCGCGACGATCATGACCGCTTTTGGGTTGGTCGATGATCGGTACGGAATGAGACCGTCAATTAAGCTGCTTGGCCAGGTTCTGGCTGGGGGTATCCTGATCTGGTCGGGGATACAGGTTGATCTGTTCCCGTGGCCGGTGCTTAATATCGTTCTGACGCTGTTATGGGTACTTGGTATCTGTAACGCAATCAACTTCCTGGACAACATGGATGGGTTGGCTGCGGGTATTACCACGGTAGCCAGTGCCTTTTTCTTCATCCTGGCTCTGGTCGAAGGATTGGGCCTGGTCGCCAGCCTGGCAGCTGCCACGCTGGGTGCCTGTATTGGTTTCTTGTATTACAACTTCAACCCTGCCAGCCTGTTTATGGGAGATGCCGGCAGTATGCTGTTGGGGTTTGTGTTGGCAGTGTTGGGAATCAAGCTGCAATTTGCCAGCGCGCCTTTGCACGTTACCTGGATGATTCCTGTCATTATCCTGGGGCTCCCCATCTTTGACACAACCCTGGTTGTCTTTTCCCGGCTTCGACGGGGCAAACCTGTCTATCAGGGAGGAAAAGATCACACATCGCACCGATTCATAACCGTGTTTGGGATGACCCAATCTCGATCGGTCATCACCTTGTATCTCATTGCAGCAATATTAGGGTTACTCGGTTTGATGTTACGAGATGCTACTCCCTTGCAGGCACGTCTCATGTTGGCTGTTTTGGCGGCAGCTTTTGGCGGCGCTTTAGTATGGCTGGAGTGGCATTATCAAGAACTATCGTAAGCGTTTGACAGATTGACGGCAATCTGAAAACGGTTCGTCGCTCAAACGGCTTTTGCTGCCTCAGGCCGGGATAACTGTTAATTTATCCTCATTCTCTATCAGCCTGCCGACGGGGATAAAGGGATCGTGTCCAAAGAGCAACAGCGCATCGCGAGCTAACACCCAGCGATGCCAGGTACGTTTGGTCTCCAACGTGACCAGCGGCTCGACATCATAAGCCGTTGTCCACGCCAGGTTGGCAAAGTGCACACCCAGGATCGCCAGATCGCCCAGGAAGATCGCGGACTGGCCACCTTGTTCAAATACAATGCTCTGATGCCCTCGGGTGTGTCCTGGCGTCACCACGCAGCGCATCCCCGGAACGATGTCTGTCTCGCCATTCAGCAATCGCATTTGCCCGGTGACGTAGAGTGGATCATAATTTTCGAGGAAGTAGGTTCCACGGGTACGCTCATTGGGAAAAGCCGCATCAGCATATTCGAGCCGCTGAACCCAATACTCGGCATTTGGAAAGGTGGGCGCCAGACGGTCACCTATCAACTGCGTGTTACCTCCGCAGTGATCGGCGTGTAGATGGGTGAGGATCACCCGGTCAACCTGTTCTGGCGATACCCCCAGGCGCGCCAGACCCTCGATTAGATCGCCCTCCGGGCGCGTGAGACCCAGGTTCCGGATCTGCTTGTCAGAGAGACGTGTCCCATGGCCTGTCTCTACAATGATGATCATACCCTCTGCTCTGACCAGTAGGCAGCGATGCGCCATGGTGATACGGTTGTGCTCATCAGCCTGCGCAAAGCGCGACCACAGCACCCGCGGCACCAGACCAAAGACCCCTCCGGCGTCAAGCAGCACACGACCATCGTCGACGAGCGCGATCTCAATATCCCCAATTTTGATCACCGATTCTTCCTCATCCTCAAATACCATTTCTTCAGTCGATACCCCACCAGCGCAGCCGCTCCCAACATCCCCAACCCGGCAGCGCCACCGATCATCAGTGTGCGCGATGTCACCGAGAAGCTTCGGCAGGCCGGAGAGCCAGGGGACAGATCGGCTAGAGCCTCCTCTACCAACAACAATGGCGGCCCGCCAATGAAACACCCATAGCCGGGCATGCATGTCGCGCCTCTCAGGATGAATAGATAGTGTCCCATGAGGGGGATCGCTTGGGTCTCTCCACCATCTTGTTCGATCAGTTTGCCCGATGTACTCAGGGCTGGGATCACCACGACAACCGGCAGGCCGGATCGTGCCCACATGATGCGAGTCGTATGCCGGCCACGCGCCAGGACAACTTCGTGCATCTCCGGCTCATCGATGTGGTGTGTTGCTTCGACCCCTGCATAGTGCTGCGTGATCACCTGAAAAGCCGCCATGGCCGGACGTGGATCGCTGTCAGCGCGCAGTAGACCATAAGCATCCGAGCCCGGCACGGGTGGAGGCTGATCGATCCACTTGTAGACGGCGATACGCTCTATACCTTCTGACAACGCAAGCGCGAACTCCTGGAGCAAGAAAGAGGCCTGCATCTCCTGGGTGACAGGGAACAAGGGCTCATCCCAAACATGGTTGGGATCGTCGTAGGGCGGCGCATTCATCTCGTTCAGCCAGATCGGTTGATCGAGGTTGAACTCAGCCAGTGTTTGCTGCAATGAGTTGACGATCTCTTGGGTGGTATCCGGCTGGAAGTAGATGTGGGTCGAGACGACATCGAAGTAATAATGGTGTTCATTGGCAGTTGGGTCGGCGCCGGCGATGGAGAGGAAATCATGCAGATAGTTCTTAGCATGCCAATATGTCAGCCCGCCCAGGTGGATCCGGACATCCGGGTTGATCTCATGGGCCGCCAGGTAGGCAACTTTGACCAACTGGTAATAGTCCTCTGTGGTACCTTCCCATTGTGCTCCGTAGGTGTCTATGGGGATATCCGGCTCATTCCAGATAATCCAGCGATCCACGCGGCCCTGGTAAGCAGCAGTCACATCGCGGACAAACGATGCCCACACATTATCCGGATCATCAACGGGCAAATACAAACCGCGCGGCACACCCGCCCCCGGTTTCCCATCGGTGGCCCAGGCAGGCGTATGGACGAGCATTCCAACGACTTCACGTCCACCTTCGATCTCACGGTCGATGCGTTCCAGAGGAGCGTGAAAAACATTCCAATCATCCGGCCCCTCCCGCTCGAGCTCGCTCCAGTAGAAGAGAATACGTGTCCAGCCCACTCTTGCCTCATCAGCCAGATCCGGTGCATGGTAAGTCTCGACTGCGCCAAAACGCGGATCGGCAGGCGGAAGGTCATCCTGTGTATGCCCCGGCCTGATTGCCGGCAGAGCGCACAGGATGATCGACAAAAAGATGGTACCGATTCTAAAGATGATTGATGAACGACGAGCGGCGTGTATTGGTTTCATAAGCATCAATAATCGGGCAGGTGCCGGATGGCCTAAGTGCACGCTGGCGGAAGTTCTTCCGCCAGTGTGTACTAGTGACTGTTACGCCAATTGACGATGTAGTTGGTAGGGTCGACGTTGGGCCCGATCAACACCCGGCGCGTGCGTCCTCCTGCCTGCGGATCTCCGACTGCGCCGATCTTGTATAATGCATCGATGATACGCCCGGCGCGTGGGTAGCTCACGTTAAGCTTGCGCTGCAAGAGAGATGCCGACGCTTCTCCTTCGCGTTGGATAATGCGAATGGCATCTTCGAGCATTTGATCGGTCTCGTCCAGCATGGCAGCACGAGTCAGCGACCGCTCCCAGGGCGCTTCCTCGACATCCTCAGGCACCGCTTTGGCCCGCCAAAACTCAACCATACGATCCAATTCACCGTCGCTGGCAAAACAACCCTGAAGACGAATCGGGCCGGCGGCATCGGAGGCATAATAGAGCATATCTCCCTTGCCAATTAAATCCTCAGCCCCTACACTGTCGATGATAACGCGCGAGTCGACGCCGGAAGCAACCGCAAAGGCAATTCGAGCCGGGAAGTTAGCTTTGATCAGACCGGTGACAACATCAGTGCTGGGACGTTGCGTTGCTACCACCAGGTGCATACCGGTAGCACGGGCCATTTGCGCCAGCCGTGTCAACAGGTGCTCGGTCTCATCAGGGTATTCGGTCATTAACTCGGCCAGCTCATCGATCAGGATGACGATATAAGGTAATCGCTCCTTCTTTTTGCGGTCCTGGTTATAGACGATAATGTTCCGGGCCTGTGCCTCTTCCATCAAGCGGTATCGTCGATCCATCTCGCGGGTAGCCCAACGCAGCACACCAATGATCCTGTCTAGCTCGACCTCGACTCGGCCCATGAGATGAGGCAAACCATTGAAACGTACCAATTCTACCATCTTGGGATCGATCATGATCAGGCGCAGTTCATCCGGGTGATTATTCATCACCAGGCAGGCAGTAAGCGATGTCAGACAAACCGATTTCCCGGAGCCGGTTGTGCCGCCGATCAGCAAGTGGGGCATTGTCGTCAGGTCGGCGGCAAAGGGTCTGCCGTCTACTTCGCGCCCCAAGGCGATTGCCAGAGGTGCTTTGTTGAACTTGAAAAACTGCTCCGCTTCGAGGATCGGTCGCAACGAGACAATCCCAGGCCGCGTGTTAGGCACCTCAATGCCAATATAACTGGTCCCAGGTACAGGGGCTTGTATACGTACCCTGGATGTAGCCAGTGCCAGGGACAGGTCTTGTGCCAGCGCGGCTACACGAGTCACCCGCACACGCTGTACAACCTTCTTTCCCCCCTGTTCGACTTCTGTGAAGGGTTGGACAGCATACTGGGTGATTGTCGGCCCAAACTTGACACCGACTACCTCAACCTTCATGCCGAAGTCTTCCACCGTCTCTTCGATGATCTGGGCGCTAAGATTGATCTCATCCTCGGTAGGGTGCCCATAATCGATCACATCCAATATTTCCAAAGGTGGTAAATTGGCGCTGCGCTTACGCATCTTCTTTTTGTCAGTCTGGCCCTGAACTTTGAATCGATACTTGATCTCGCGCCTTTCATTGTTCAGGCTGCCGTCCGCGCGGCGAAGAGCGGAGATACGTTGTGAGGTTAAGCCTGTACGATGGGAGACCAGTGCCCCGGCTCCGGTCTGGCCCGTAATAATCGATGGGCGCCCAGGTATAGGAGGTAGCTCGACCAGCGCAGAGCCGTCTTCTGAAAGTTCCGGCACAGCAATAGATGGATCGATTGTGTTGCCATCACCGAGAGCAGCATCAGGATTTGAGAGGATTTGTCTCGGAATAATGGGGCGGGGTGCCGGCTTACCTTCCATGTGCCAGGCAAAAGCCGCCAGACTGTTGTGTATCCTCAAAAGACCGTTGAGTATCTGCTGCCGACTAATTCCAAACATTGCACCGGCGCTAATAGCCAGCAGTGCTAGCAGGAAAAGTCCGGTGACGGTATCGCCGAACAAGGCATGGATCACATCCTGAACTGCCCAACCCACCAGACCACCGCCTCGGCCTTCCAAGGCGCTGGCAAAAGCTTCTTCTCTTCCTATAACAGGGCTCATGCCAAAACGGGTCTTGGTATGGATATAAGCCAGCAAGAATACGAGGAAAAACTCACCGGCCACAATACGCCACCAGTTGATTCGAATTTTGATGCCTAGCTTGGGCAGGAGTAAAAGTGCCCCGGTTGCCAGTATAGTTGTTGGAACGATAAACGCGCCAATGCCAAAGGCATGGCGCAAGCTGCCCGACCACGCCGATCCCAATGCACCACTGGTTGGGTTTAGTAGTGTCAAAAATGATAACAGACCGGCTCCAATGAGTAAGAAGGCTAACAACTCGTCCGCAAAAACAGGGAGAATGTTCTCAACAATGACGGTGAGCCAGGTAGATCCGGCTTTCTCTTCAGGTATAGGTGTTTGTAGCGGATTGCGTGCTCGGACAACAATCCCTTCTACACCGGGCAGAGAACGCTCCGGAATGACCGGAGGTGGCCCCTTAAGCGCGACTTTCTTTTTCTTAGACTCGTTCATAGATATACTGGGTGATGATTGATGTTGGTTGTTCGAACAATGGTTGAACCAGGTAAAATGCAACTGTCTGTATAATGTATGTTCAATAATGCGTGATTGGGGACTTGTAGCCTAACATCCAATCAGCATCAACTTAAGAAAAAAAACTTCTCGATCTCTTTCAAAAAACTTCTCGATCTTTTCTCGAAAACTTCTCGATCTTTTTCAAAAACATCCCGATCTTTTTCTTGACTTGCCAAATCTGTTGTCGATCAACAAAGA
>JAFGLD010000226.1 GCA_016928235.1 Anaerolineae bacterium
GTATTCTCGACCATTGTTCATCTGTTAGTTTGACGTTCATGAGGCTACAGTATGCCCTTATTTCAGCAAATGTCAACAGAACCTAGGAAATAGAAAAGACACGGCAGTATGAGTATCTGGGGAGTAGGCCTTAAGTTTGCTTTTTTCTCGGCGCTGTATGTTGCTCTGGCGCTTCTTATCCATTGTGCCTGGTATCCATTATTTGTCATCCAGGGGATACCTTATGCTATCTTTGTCGCCCTTGGCCTGGTATTGATCGCCATTGGCGCGCCAATATGGATTGTGTCCGCCCGCACAATTGATCGGGCCTATGATGCGGATGTCCTGGCGACACAAGGTATCTATGCTCTCTGCCGCCATCCCCTTTACGGCAATACGATTTTCTATACCATTCCCGGCATTATGCTGTTTTTCCGCTCCTGGCTGTTGCTCAGCGTACCGATCGTCATGTATGTCTTATGCCGGTTCATGATTCGCAAAGAGGAAGAATTCCTCAACCACAAGTTTGGGGTCGCCTACCTGGCCTATCAAAAGAAGGTTAATGCGCTCTTTCCAAAAATATGGAAGCTATATAACGCTTTCTGGTATCCGGTGCCCACCGGTAAAGTAGCCGAGAATGTGTATGCTGTTCGAGATAGAGATGTAAACATGTTTTTCTACACCGACGGCAACTATACCATCGCGGTAGACGCGGCCTATTCCGCAGACACAATCCGCGCGGGGATGAAGCAGATTCCGATCGATCCCTTGTCTGTAACGCACCTGTTTCTGACCCACACTGATATGGATCATGTTGGCGGGCTGGAGTTGTTTGCTAACGCGCAAATCTACCTCTCTCAGCCAGAGGAGCAGATGATTAATGGCACTACTGCCAGGTTGCTGGGGATCTATCACAATTCTCAGTTGAGCCGGGCATATGGCTTGCTGAAGGATGGCGACATCATTCACGCAGGAGATATTGCGGTACAGGCAGTTGCAACACCAGGCCATACGCCGGGTTCTATGTCTCTACTGGTTAATGACCGCGTTTTATTTACCGGCGATACTCTGGTCTGTCAGAATAATCAGGCGCGTCCATTTTATCGCCTGTTTAATATGGACACTGAGACTCAATTACAGTCTATTAAGAAGCTAGCAGCTCTTCAAGATATCGAATTGTTATGTACCGGACATACCGGATGTACAACGGATTATGTTCGGGCAATGACCGGTTGGCAGGAGCAACATGACCCAAAAAACTAACCCGGAAGACCTGCATAAGTCCATCCTGGAGCGCCTCGCCGAGGTCATCGACCCCGAAACCGGCGTGGATGTGGTCCATATGAGGCTGATCGAAGACCTGGCGGTCGACGAAACCGGCCGGGTGACCTGCAGGTTCCGCCCGTCGTCACCGTTCTGTCCGCTGGCCGTGCCGCTTTCTCAGAGCATCCACCAGGCCATTAGCGAAACAGAGGGTGTCACAAAGGTCGAAGTAGAAGTGGTTGGACTGGCCTTCTCTGATGAGTTGATGGAGATGTTAAAGCAGGCTTTTGGCCCGCAGGACGATAATGGCTGATTAGGCAGATGCCTTGCTTGCTTCTCGCCATTCTATCGATGGCTGCGTTACACTTTTATTGCTCCGGCGCCGGATATAGCGCCTTATCACAACCAAGACAATGAATCAGCAAGGAGATTTGAAATGAGAATCGCAGTAACAGCAGAAAATAACAATGGTCTCGACAGTCTGGTGGCTCAGCACTTTGGACATGCGCCGTTCTTCATGCTGGTGGATGTGAAAGATGGCGAAGTGTGCGCCGTGCAGAGTATCGTCAACCCGTTTGACGGCAAACACCAGCCAGGGGAAATGCCTGATTTCATCAAGCAGCAAAACGCCGATGTGATTTTGAGCGGTGGTATGGGCGGGCGCGCCATACAGTTTTTTGAACAGGCCGGAATCAAGGCCGCCACCGGTGCAAGCGGCACGGTGCGCCAGGCGCTGGAGCTTTTTTTCGGTGGCAAATTGAAGGAAGCTGCACCCTGTAACGAAAGCACGGCGCACGGGCACGGATAAAGGCAGTGATGAGTGATGGGTGATGAGTCAAGCTAAAAATCTCACGTGATAGGGAAAGAAGGACGACCCAGCCCTTAGCGGTTAGCTTTTAGCTGTGAACTGAAACTCATCACCCATCACTCATCACTCATCACTATTGTTGAAGGAGAACACTTTGCTAACACAAGATCAAATTTTAGAAGCTCTATCTCACGTCGACGACCCGGAGCTGCACCGCAGCCTGACCGACTTGAAGATGGTGCGTGATGTAAAGATAGACGATGGAAAGGTCGATGTCACCATCGCCCTGACTGTGCCTAACTGCCCGCTCAAGGGCCGCATCGAAGCCGATGTGCGTGCCGCCGTTGCCGCGCTGCCGGAGGTTGAAGAGGTATCCGTTCACCTGACCGCTATGACTGAAGAGGAGCGCAAAGCACTCTTCGGCGAGTCCAAAGAGGGATCAGCTGCCCAATATAACCACATCACTCGCGTGGTGGCGGTGATGAGTGGTAAAGGCGGTGTCGGTAAATCGTTGGTTACCGGCCTGCTGGCAGTGGCTCTGGCGCGTAACTGCTACCGGGTTGGCCTGCTCGACGCCGATATCACCGGTCCCAGCATTCCCAAGCTCTTTGGATTGCATGGCCCGCTGGAGATCGGCCCGGTAGGGATCAGACCGGCGCAGAGCCGGGCCGGGATCAAGGTTATGTCGATGAACTTCCTGCTGGAAAGTGAAGACCAGCCGGTCATCTGGCGCGGCCCGTTGATCAGCAAGGCCATCACCCAGCTCTGGGGCGACGTGATGTGGGGCGATCTGGATTACCTGCTGGTCGATCTGCCGCCCGGCACCTCGGACGCTTCCCTGACGACCATGCAATCGCTGCCTGTCAATGGCATTGTGATGGTCACGACCCCCCAAAGCCTGGCATCGATGATCGTGCGAAAGACTGTGCACATGGCGCAAGCTGTCAATGTCCCGATTGCCGGTGTGGTGGAAAACATGGCGTACTTTGTCTGTCCGGATACCGGCAAGCAGCACGCCATCTTTGGCCCCAGCCACACTGCTGAGGTGACTGTGACCGCCGGCGCGCCGCTGTTGGCGCAACTGCCGATCGACCCGCAGGTGGCTGCCCTGTGCGATGCCGGGAAAGTGGAAGACATCACACTTGAAGAGATTGACGCATTGTTCGATGCGTTCACCAAGGCAGTTCCCATTCCCGATGGGGCGAGGGTTTCCGAGAGTTTAGATCTCGATACCAGCATCATTGGCGCATTTTCCGCGAAGGCTCTTCAGATCATCCAAAGCCGCGAAAACATGGGCACCCTCGAAAACCCGGATGCCTGTGGAAAAGTAACCGGCTGGTGTGGCGACACCATGCAGATCGCTCTGCGTCTGGCGGGCGACACCATCCGGGAAGCTCGCTTCATGACAGACGGCTGTGGGGCGACAATTGCCTGCGGCGGCATGGTCACGCGGATGGCTCAGAACAAGACGCTGGCCGAAGCGCAGCAGATCACGCCGGATGAGCTGAGAACAGCACTAGAAGGGCTGCCTGAAGATCACGCGCACTGCGCCGACCTGGCTGTCAACACGCTGCGCGAGGCTGTTCAAAACGCGGTCAAGGCTCGCAGTGTAAAGGCGTGACGAGCGCACTGTTATACATTGGCTTCAAGCGCATCGGACAAATTCAGGCTGAGTGGGCAGGCTGTTCATTGCTATTGTCAGGAGAACGCGAATGGGCGTCATAACGAAGATAGGCATCATCATCTGTGATCGGTACCGTACCTGCGCGGGTGGAAAATGCCTGCGGGCGATGAGAAACAGGGAAGGCGCCTTTAGTATCTATGCAAATACAGAGATAGAGTTGGTTGGCTATACCACATGTGACGGCTGCCCGGGCGGCAACGTCGAGTATGCCGGCGAAGAAATGGTCAAAAATGGGGCACAGGTCATTCACCTGGCCACCGGGATGCTCGTCGGCTACCCACCTTGTCCTTACATCCGCACTTTCAAGGATTTCCTGGAGAAGCGCTACGGCGTGAAGGTCGTTGTAGGCACGCATCCCATTCCCCAAAAGTACCTGGATATGCACACAAAGTTGGGGACATGGGAAGGTGCTGAATGGCAGCCGCTTCTAGAGCCCACGATGGCTGATGAAGCTACCCGGCAGGCTTATGACTGAACACGTTTGGACTTGTTCGTTCTGAAGGAGGGCCAGATGACTGTTCGGAAGATACTGTTGTACACAGAGCACGAAAAGGAGCTGCGGAAAAAGAGCAGCTATGTCCGGCGCGTCGACCACAAAGTACGAGGGTTAATCGCCGATCTGAAAGACACATTGAATGCCCACTCCAACGCAATTGGCCTGGCAGCCCCTCAAATCAACAGCCACCAGCGGGTGGTGATCGTGTGTCTGGGGGCCGGCAGCGAGGAGGATGATGAGCACGGGCCGCCTATCGCCCTCGTCAATCCCAAGATCGTCGAAGCGGGTGACGAGCGCAGAGATTTCGATGGCTGCCTCAGCTTTCCAGGGCTCTATGGAGAAACGATCCGCCCCCATCATCTCCGCGTGACCGGGCTTGATGAAGCCGGCAAACCCTTCGACCGGGTCTACGAGGGCTTCGATGCTGTGGTAGTTCATCACGAGATCGATCACCTGGATGGCGTTCTGTTCATCGACCGGGTGAAAGACATCAATGATCTATATACAGTTCGCCAGGACGAGCATGGTGAGCCGGTTCGGGTTCCCATCACTTCCGGAAAGTAAGTTTTACGTCATATGAAAACGTCACTTGATTGTATTCCCTGCCTGTTGCGCCAGGCCCTGGACGCGGCCCGTTTCATCTCTGCCGACCCCGCCGTTCACGAGCAGATCGTCCGCGATGTCCTGCGTTGGACGGGAGAGATGGACATGAGCCTGTCGGCTCCCGCTATGGCGCAGCGCATTCACCGCCGGCTGCGCCGGGTCACGGGCGTCGATGACCCGTACCGTGAGAAGAAGGATCGGCAGAACAGCCTGGCCCTGGAGTTGATCCCGGCGATCCGAGCCGAGGTCGAGACCGCCGATGATCCGCTGCTGATGGCTGCCCGTCTGGCCATCGCGGGGAACATCATCGACCTGGGCGTGAATGGGGACATTTCAGAGGCGGATGTTCGCCATGATATTGGTAATGCCTTGATAGAGCCATTCTTTGGAGATATGGATGGATTTCAACAGGCTGCCCGCGAGGCGCGTTCGATCCTGTACCTGGCCGACAACGCCGGTGAGATCGCCTTCGATCGCTTGCTGATCGAGCAGCTCTCGCCGGATCGCGTCACGCTCGCTGTGCGCGGCGCCCCGGTCATCAACGACGCCACACGGGTCGATGCGCAAGCCGTGGGTCTCGACCAGATCGTCGAGGTCATCGACAACGGCTCGGACGCTCCGGGGACCATCTTGAGTGACTGCGCCCCGGACTTCCGCCGCCGCTTTGCCAATGCCGATTTGATTATCGCCAAAGGACAGGGAAATTACGAGGCCCTCAGCGACGAGCCGGGCCCCCTTTTCTTCCTGTTCAAAGCTAAATGTCCCGTCATTGCTGAACATGTCGGGCAGCCGGTAGGGACACAAATGTTGATACACCCGGGACGTGACGCCGGCGCGGCGGTGCCGGCCCAGATGGATAATCTACAGACAAGCAGATAGAACAAGAGGTTCCTATGTTTACCAACACACTAGCCACAGTCATCTTGGCCAGCTTTCTGGCGTGTGCAGTGACAACGATCGGTATCTACACCATTACCAAATATGAAAAATGGGGTAACCAAAATGTTGTCTATTTCATGAGCTTTGCCGCTGGTGTGCTTATTTCTGTGTCTTTTACCCATATTATTCCGAAATCCTTTGGTATGAACGGCGCTGCGCCAATATACCTGCTCGTTGGGTATATGGGAATTTACCTCTTTAACCGCTTTTTAACTGCGTTTGTGTGCGATGAACGCCAATGCGAGCAGCTTTCAATCGGTATCATCCCCATGCTTGGCATAGGCTTTCATTCCTTTATCGACGGGATTATCTACTCTGTAACCTTCAACGTCAGCATCTTCACCGGGGCTATGGCCGCCATCGGCATGGTGCTTCACGAATTTCCGGAAGGGATAGTAACCTTCTTGCTCCTTGAACGAGCCGGTTTCTCGCCAAAGAAATCGGCTTTATATGCTTTTCTGGCGGCGGCAGTCACAACACCGCTGGGCACAATTGTCTCCTTCCCACTAATCAGCAAAATTAATCAGCCCACTCTTGGTATTCTTCTGGCAATTTCTGCCGGTGCGCTGGTTTATGTGGGCGCGTCACACCTGCTCCCCTCAGTTGAAAAGGAAAACAAGAAATACACCCTCATTTCTCTAGGAGCCGGCATTCTCGTGGCCGTCTTGATCGTGCTGTCGAAAGGCTAGCAAAAAATGGACACACGCAGTGATCGCATTGTCGAGGCAGCCAGGCGAATACTGGAAACGATCCCCCCAGATGTCACATTACAGGCAGCAGCCAAGACGCGCACATTGGAAGAAGTAGAGGCTGTAATTCGCGCCGGCGTGTCCCAGATTGGTTTTAACTACGTTCAAGAGTCTATTCCGATCATTCAGACGATTAACGACCGGGCTCAATGGCACATGATCGGCCATTTGCAGCATAACAAGGCAAAACTGGCTGTGCAGCACTTTGACATGATCGAAACCGTTGACTCGTGGAAGCTTGCTCAGACTATCGATCGCCGCTGTGCTGATATCGGAAAAAGAATGCCCGTTTTGGTAGAGGTCAACAGTGGCCGCGAACCCAACAAAACCGGCGTACGGCCGGAAGCTGTCGATGAGTTGGTGGGCCGCATGAGCGAGCTGGAACACATCCGCGTAGAGGGGTTGATGACCATGGGGCCGCGTTTCGGCAACCCGGAGGATAGCCGGCCCTATTTCAAAGTGACACGAGCAATCTTTGAGCGTCTGGCTGTTAAGGATCTGCCGAACGTCACCATGCAGTTTCTGTCGATGGGCATGAGCAACAGCTATCAAATCGCCATCGAGGAAGGCGCAAACATTATTCGGATTGGCACCAGGCTTTTTGGCGAGCGGCAGTGAGTCTGGATAAGGAGTAAACCCATGAAATACGTTTTCGGCCCTGTCCCGTCCCGCCGTCTCGGTCAATCCCTGGGAATCGACACCATTCCGCTCAAGACCTGTAACTGGAACTGTATCTACTGCCAGTTAGGACGTAGTGTTCCGCTTGTTAATGAACGACGGGAATACGTGCCATCTGAGGATGTCATTGCCGAAGTCGAGCAAACGTTGGCCGCGTCCCCACCAGGCTCAATCGACTGGGTCACTTTCGTCGGCTCGGGCGAGCCAACGCTGCACAGCGGTATTGGTGAATTGATCCGGCAGGTCAGGGCACTGACCCGGCTGCCGGTCGCCGTCATCACCAACGGCGCCCTGCTGTACCGGCCCGATGTGCGGGACGATCTCGCCGCGGCGGACGCCGTGCTGCCCACGTTAGATGCCGGTAACCCTCGCCTGTACCGCAAAATCAACCGCCCCCACCCCGATGTATCCTTTGACCGGTTGGTGGACGGTTTGGGCGAATTTCGCAGTATCTACCGCGGCCAGATGTGGGTCGAGGTCATGCTGGTTCGCGGGCTCAACGATACGGAAGAGGCCCTTCAGGAGATCGCTGCCGCTTTGCGTGCCATTCGGCCGGACCAGGTGCACATCAACCTGCCGGTTCGCCCGCCCGCCGAAGCGCGGGTTCAGCCCTCGGACGAGGCCGGCATCCGACGCGCCCAGGCCATCTTCGGCGATATTGCCCAGGTGGTCCGGCCACCCACGACGGGAGAGCAGGTAACAACCGGCGACGATCTGGCCGCGACGGCATTAGGTATCATCACCCGCCACCCCATGCAAGAGAAAGAGCTGTTCGCTTTACTGGGGAACTGGTCTCCTTGCGAGGTGCACAACGCCCTGGATAATCTGGTTGCCGGTGGAAAAGCCCAGGTTGTCGATCGCTATGGCGCTCGATTCTGGAGCGCGGCAGGGACACACTTCTCGCGGGAGAACAACCAATGATTGCCATCCGCTGTCCGGTCGAGCTTGCCATACAGCGTTCCATGCAAGATGATTGTTCGATTTTACATCGCGTGCAGCGTCTATGGTGGTTATGGAAAAAAAGCGATTGAACAATCGAGGAGAGCAATCCAATGTAGGGATAGTTCGCAGGCTCATATCTCTGTTGGCTATCCTGTGCATGTTGTCTATCACGTTGTGTGCCACAACGCCTGCGCAGGCTCACCCGGCAGACATGTATTTTCACGCGCACGAGGTGACGCTTACGCCGGAGGGCCTTGTTGTCCATTCGACGGTTCAGCCTGGCCCTATGCTATCCCTTTCTGAATGGTACGAAGCTGATAGCGATCAGAATGGCGTAGTCACTTCTGATGAATCTGTTGCCTGGGCCGCTACTCGGCTCCAGGAATTCGAATGTATGGTTGGCGAGACTGGTGTGTTATCATGGACACTGCTCTCGGTCGAGTGGCCTTCGTCAATGGAAGCCTTAGAGCTTGGGGACGAAGCGATTCGCATCGAGATGCAGGTAGAATGGCCTCTATTGGCGCGTAACGAGGAAACAGCAAAACACCGCCTCACGCTGCATTTTCAGCACGCAGAACCGATCAGTGTTAACTGGTATTACCTGCATGGCGAAAGTGGTGTTGCTTTCGATACTCCAAAACAGAGCAATGGCCGGCTTCAGGTTGATTTCAATACCACGGCGGACACATCACTCGCGTCATCAAACCTGACTTATTGGGACAGTGGCTCGCCAACGTTGGGCTCATCGATTGGCACCAAACAATTGACCCAAGGCGCCAATCCGGCTGATCCGCGCCAATCAACAGCGATCCTGACCGATCTGATACGCACCCGGCAGGTTTCACCCGGTTTTTATCTGGGAGCATTTGTGATTACCCTGGCACTTGGCTCGATACACGCGCTCACGCCTGGGCATGGCAAGACGCTTGTGGCTGCTTATCTGATCGGTTCGCGTGGAACGGTTGGCCATGCTGCCGGGTTGGGCAGCATCGTTACGCTGACTCATACGGGATCGGTGCTGATCTTTGGCTTTATCGCGCTTGTTGCTTCGCACTTTCTGGTTCCGACTGATCTTTTTCCCTACCTGGAGATGCTGAGTGGTCTATTGATTGTCGTAATGGGAGCCGGGCTTATCTGGCCGCGCTGGCAAGGCTATCGCCGCGTGGTCAGGTCTCGGAGGAGAAGGCGTAGACAGTCTGTGCAAGATACAGAGTCACAAGCTTCATCCGGCGGGAGCAGCCAACCGGTCCAACGCGTTGTCATCAATCAGGCCATCGATTCGCGACCTTATGATAGCCTTATGCCCGGCAATAATCTCGCTCCAGCATCGACAGACAAAGGAATATGGTACTCGCTACTGACACTGGGTATTAGCGGCGGGCTGGTGCCGTGCCCTGATGCCATCGCTATCCTGCTTATCGCCGTTGCGATTAACCGTATCCTGCTGGGCTTGGGGCTGGTAGTCACCTTCAGCGTCGGCATGGCCATCGTTTTGATTCTCATCGGCATGGCCGTTGTGCGAGGCCGCCTCCTGGTAAGCCGCGTAGATGTGTTTTCCCGGATATCGCCGATCTTGCCACTTGTTAGCGCGGTGGTTGTTCTCGGCGTAGGGGTAATCATGACCGTCAACGTGATGCTTAAAAATGATTTGTTTGCCCCATGGAAAACGGACCCAGTGCAGGCTGCCTCTTCGGGATATGGAGAAGCCGGTTTCGATATCGAGAAGGCCGGCATCATTTATCTGGCCCATGATGCACAAGAAATCATGCAGATTTATTCACAGGCGATCCTGGATGGGCAGCCGCGGCAGTTGAGCAACGAGCAAATGGGAGTGAGAGATTACGAGGTCTCACCGAACAGAGAATTTGTCAGTTACACAGTCGCCAGTCAAGACATCAATGGCATCTGGATCGTTCCTGTCCGCGGCGGCAAAGCCAGTCAAGCAGTGGATTGCCTGGAAGCATATTGTACGAACGTTACATGGTCACCGGATGGCACTCAACTGATTTACGAACGGATGGATCTAGATTCCACCATCGCGATTCCAACATTGTGGTCATATACATTGAAGGGCGGTGAGACCAGGCCAGTTTTCCAGGATGAACAAATGCCGGGTTATAGTGCGAAATGGTCGCCGGATGGCCATTGGCTGAGCTATTTGAGTTATCCTGGCACTCCGATGATTGAATTGTACAATTTGCAGACTGGACAGGGTGTTTCGATTCCCAGCGAGACCGGGCAAATTGCTGTCTGGTCGTCTGATAGTACCTCGATTCTGCTCACTAAAATGCAGTCTGCTGAAGACTCATATATTTCTCACTTGTATCGTTATGAGCTGAAAACGAAGCAGCTAACCGGCCTGACATCGACGCCAACAATGGAAGATATATCAGCTTCCTGGTCGCCGGATGGCGAATGGTTGGCTGTCGTCCGCCGGGATAGTGCAGTAGTTGGCCAGTACGGGACGCAAATCTGGCTCATGCGGCCAGATGGCAGCGATGCTCATCCTGTCACAACGGAAACGAACGTAATGCATTCTACCCTGGTATGGTCGTCTGATGGTCGCTATCTACTCGTCCAGCAAATCAGGTTAAGCAGTGAGGCCAGGTACCCGGAAGTCTGGTTACTCGATTTAGTGTCTGGAGCTTACGAGCGTCTTCTCGAAGAAGGATATCGCCCAAGTTGGATGCTGTAACCATCCGGCTTGATATGGAGAGAGCACCCTTAACGAGCACATCAAACATAAAACGTCAACGATTTCGCCGCGACAGTTTATCGAAGCACCCATGATACCTTTATGCCTGGCCAACAGATGAGAATCCTGGGAGGTCTTTTGCGAACACTGGTCTATGGCAAAGCGGCTATTGAGTCTTGAATTTCGCTATACAGGAGAACAATCAATGATTACCATCCAATGCCTGGTCGATAACTGCGTGCAGCACAGTTCCACCCTGTGGGGCGAGCATGGTGTGGCATTCCTCATCGATACTGAGGATGGTCGGTTACTCTTTGATACCGGGCAGAGCGGCACGGTGCTATTGCACAACACTGCGCAGATGAATATTGATCTTGGGAGCGTCGATGCGCTGGCGATCAGCCATGCCCACCTCGATCACACCGGCGGGCTGGCAGACTTCCTGGAGGTCTGTCGCCCCAATCTGCCACTCTATGCCAGTGAGGATCTCTTCCGTCCACGCTACGCTCAACTCAAGCAAGAGAACCGGTCGATAGGCATAGATATCTCCCAGGAAGAGTTATCGAAATGTCTGAACCTGCACCTGAGTATAACTCCCGCCGAGATGCTTCCTGGTGTCTGGACGACAGGAGAGATCTTTCAGCGCACGGAATTCGAGGGGCGCAGCCCACGGCACGGTATCATCGTCGATGGTGAGTGGCAGCCCGATCCCTACCAGGATGATTTCTCACTGGTCGTCGAAACCTCCCAGGGGCTGATCGTCATTTGCGGCTGCTGCCATGCCGGGCTGCTAAACACCCTGGCGCACATCCAACGTCTTTTCGCAGGCGACATCCTGGCGATATTCGGCGGTACACACCTGAGCAGTGCCACGCCTGAGATGCTGGCAACCGCCATCGAGCGTTTAGCGACGCTTGGCAAGCAGGGATCGCCCAGGCTGTATCTCAACCATTGCACGGGTGAGGGGGCCTTATTGGCGCTCTCCCAGGCCTTTGGTGATCGCGTGCGCGCTTGCCCGGCTGGAACGGTGATGAGTTTTTAGGGCAGTTCACTATTTACAGTTCGCAGTCAAAAGCTAACAGCCAACCGCTGATAGCTGAGTGTTCGGCAGATCTCAATCTGTAAACCTGAAACAGCTCAATTGGCTTATCAGGCTTCGCATATTGTGGAGGCAGCCGGATTAAAGTCCGGCAAATATAGGTTACGGATATCATAAGCGTCAACTTAAGCAAAAAACTTCTCGATCTCTTTCAAAAGAGATCGTGATCTTTTCTCGAAAACTTCTCGATCTTTTTCAAAAACATCCCGATCTTTTTCTTGACTTGCCAAATCTGTTGTCGATCAACAAAGA
>JAFGLD010000017.1 GCA_016928235.1 Anaerolineae bacterium
CAACGAAAGTTCTGTTAGATACCGATATTGGCAGTGACATTGATGATGCCGTTTGCCTCGCTTACCTGCTAGCCAATCCGGAGTGTGACCTGCTTGGAATAACCACGGTATCCGGACAAGCGATTGCCCGTGCCCGTTTAGCGTCGGTCCTTTGCGAAGTGTCCGGGAAAGACATCCCAATTTATCCTGGCGTAGAGACCCCTCTGCTCATTCCCCAACTGCAACCTGCCGCGCCACAGGCGGCCGCCCTACCCCGGTGGCCCCACAAGGAAACATTCCCGATGGGGGAATCCTTCCAATTCCTGCAATCGACCATACGCGCCCACCCGGGCGAAGTCGTATTATTGACAATTGGACCTCTGACCAATATTGCCATTTTATTTGCCCTCGACCCAGAGATTCCCGGATTTTTAAAAGGGCTGGTCAGCATGGCGGGTGTATTCACAAACCGCCTACCAGGGGTAGGTCCGTTAGAGTGGAACGCCATGCTTGATCCGCATGCTACGGCCATCGTTTATAACCGCCAACCGGCTTATCACCGCTCAATCGGCCTGGATGTCACCTGCCAGGTTCAAATGCCTGCCAGCGAAATCCGCCAGCTGTTTCTGCATCCACTGCTTCGCCCAGTCCTGGATTTTGCCGAGGTCTGGTTTGAACAGGCCAGCACTATCATATTCCATGATCCGCTGGCCGCGACAACCATCTTTAACGATCAAATTTGCCAATTCAAGCGGGGCAACGTGGAAATTGAGCTTGCCAGCCCCCGTTTAGCTGGTCTAACCTATTGGAGTCCCCAACCCGATAAGGGACGCCATGAGGTTGCCCTCCAGGTTCGACCGGAGCTTTTCGTAGACCATTATTTTTCATTTTTCAAAGGTTAACCGGGAGATACATTGCCAGACATTCCCATCAGGAACAATGCTCCACAGAAACCTGGACCAATCCCGCGGGATATTTGGGACGGACTTTATATTTAAATTTATGGTTAAGAAATCTCAAATAAAGATATAAAGGGTGTGACGCCATACCGCCCTGAGAAAGATGAATAAATACAATGACAGGATATCCGGGCCTTCAATTACAAAGCTGCCTTTCCTATCATTGAACGCACGGCTTTATTTCGGGATGAAACAGTGCCTCCCCGCAGTTGCCCGTACCTTTGACGATTAAAGCATGATGTTTGGTGAACCGACACGTTCATCGATTGCGGTTCGAGAGGTGCGTAGCGTGGGGCGATAAAATATGTCCACCTGACATATAATTCAGAGGAACCCAGACCACCTCTCGTAATGGAAAATGTTGGGACTACATTTCAAAGAGGACTACCATCTCGTATGCTTGCTTTGTGGAAACCTTGAACATAATGAATGGACAATTTTATTATGGATTCAGCTATCCTCACCGTTCTGATTATCCTCATCGTGACGGTGGTCATGCTTGTTTTTGAATTCGTCCGTATAGAGATGGCAGCACTATTGTGTATGCTGGCATTGGGGTGGACCGGGGTACTGCCGCCACATGAAGCCTTCTCCGGTTTTTCGAGCAATGCTGTGATCGCCATGATGGCGGTTATGATTTTGGGACAGGGTATTGCGAAAACCGGCATCATGGATCGGTTCTCGCAGGCCATCCTCAGAAGAGTGGGGACAAACAAATCGAAAGTGCTTGGGTTGATGTCACTGTCTGTGGGCATGTTATCAGGACTCATTCAGAACATTGGTGCGGCGGCGCTTTTTTTGCCCGGCATTCTCAATATTTCACGCCGTGGGAAAATCTCGGCCTCTGCTTTGATCATGCCCATTGGGTTTGCTGCCATTTTGGGGGGCACATTAACCATGGTGGGCTCGGGCCCGCTGATTCTGGTCAACGACCTGCTTCGCAACGCTAGCCTGGCGCCATACAGATTGTTTAGCGTCACCCCGGTGGGGATTCTGTTACTACTTTCTGGAATTGGTTTCTTTCTCTCGTTCGGCAAATTCGTTATTCCTGATTCAACACCCCAGGGCCCATTGGTCTCCGAACAAGAAAAACTCGTTGCAGCCATGCACCTGCCGAATCATATCTGGCATTATACCATTCCTCCAAACAGCGTTTTAATCGGTCAGACGACCGAACAATCTGGCGTTTGGGACAAGTTCAACTTGCATATTCTTGGCATCGCCCGGGGCAAGAATGTGGAATATGCGCCTTGGCGAGAAACGAAATTTGAGGCAGGTCAAGAACTGGCTCTTTTAGGCAACGAAGAAGATGTGATTAAATTCGCCTTTGTCCATAGCCTGATGTTGCAAGGACAGGCCTATACATTCACCAGCCTCCATGATCCAGATCATGCGGGCTTTGCAGAAGTCATCATCCCCCCCCGGTCGGAATTAGTAGGTCAGACCATACGCAAATTCGCACTGCGCAAACGATATGCCGTGGAGCCGGTCATGCTGTTCAGCAAAGGCAAAGAAATCATGAGCGATTTTTCAGACCATCAGATCATCCCCGGCGACACGATCATCGTTCATGGCTTATGGGGAAAAATCAGCGATCTGAAAGCCAGTTCCGACTTCGTGGTGGCGACACCTTTCGTTGTCAGGGAGCGAGACCAGTCAAAAGCCTGGATTGCCACACTCTGTTCTCTGGGTGCCATTGGGCTGGCTCTGGCTGGTGCGCCGATCTCGATGGCGTTCTTCACCGGAGCAATCGCCATGGTGCTGGCACGGATTCTCACGATTCAGGAGGCCTATCAAGCCATCGAGTGGAAAGTCGTTTTTCTGCTTGCCGGGCTGATTCCGCTGGGAATTGCCATGCAGAAAACCGGAACCGCCACTTTCCTGGCCGAAAGAGTGATGACGCTGGTGCAAGGTGGGCATACGATTCTGATCGTCTTAACCGTTGCGGTTCTCTCCACCTCGTTTTCACTCTTTATGTCCAACGTGGGCGCCATTGTAGTACTGGCGCCACTGGTCATCAGTATGGCGCAAATCGGCGGACTCGATCCCCGTCCCCTGGCATTGCTGGCGGCAGTATGTACGGCGAATTCCTTTATTCTCCCCACCCACCAGGTCAATGCGCTGTTGATGTCCTATGGCGGCTATCGCAACGTCGACTATTTTAGAGCCGGCGGCGGAATGACGGTGGTCTTTCTTTTTGTAGTAGTAATCGTGTTCTATTTTTTCTATTTGTAACTCAACACAAGGAGGATTATCTCATGCTGCTCAAACATTTCTTCACAGGCAAAATCGCCCACAGTTCCTACATTCTCGCAGGCAAGAATAGCTGCGCGGTGATCGATCCCCAGCGTGACGTGGAGGTCTACATTACCGAAGCCCGGGCTATGGGGGTGGATATCACCCACATTCTTCAAAGCCATCTCCATGCCGATTTCATTTCGGGGCACATGGATCTGGCACAAAAGACCGGAGCGAAAATTCATGTGGCGAAATCAGCGCACTGCGCCTTCGACCATATCCCTCTGTCAGAAGGCGACACCATCGAGTTGGAAGACATGGCGCTGAAGGTGCTGGAAACGCCGGGCCACACCCCAGAACATCTCAGTTATGCCGTGATTGACAAATCCCGCTCCGATAGCCCTGTCGGAGTATTCGTCGGCGATACGCTTTTCGTCGGGGATGTGGGCAGACCCGACCTGTTTCCGGACATAGCTCAGGAACTGGCAGGGCAACTCTACCACAGCCTACACGACAAGTTGTTGCAGCTGCCCGATTACGTTGAAGTCTATCCGGCTCATGGGGCAGGTTCCTTGTGCGGTCGCGCAATGGGCGCCAAATGGACCAGCACCATTGGCTATGAACGCAGATTCAATGCGGTTCTGCAGATCAAAGACAAATCCACTTTCCTGAAATCGCTCACGGAGAACATGCCTCCGGCGCCCGATCATTTCAGCCGCTGCAGCGAAATCAACCGTCAGGGACCGACCCGACTTGCCGATCTTGCCATCATTACAGAATTGAGTACGGATCAGTTCAAGAAGCGAATGGGCAACCACGAGATGGCAGTGCTGGATACCCGCAGTTATCACGCCTTTGCCGCCCAGCATATCACCGGCGCCTGGCATCTGGATCTCAATGGGAATTTTCCCACGTTTGCCGGCTGGGTTCTGCCTACGGACAAAGATATTTTGCTGGTGGCGGACGATTACAAAAAAGCCCTGGAAGCCAATACTTGGGCGCGCCGGGTTGGCGTGGATCGAATCGTGGGCTACCTAGACGGCGGCATTGCGGCATGGGCTGTGGCAGGATTCGAAGCAAGTAGCATCAAACTCCTATCCGCCGAAGATTTGCACGATATGATCGCCGGCGATGTTGACTTCGTGCTGATAGATGTCCGTGCTCCGCAGGAATATGAGGACAACCATATCGGTGGCGCCATCAATATCCCGGCAGCAGACCTGCGAACCCGTTACAATGAGTTGAACAAGGACAAAACAACCGTCCTTGTCTGCAGCTCGGGCAATCGTTCCAGTCTCGGTGCGAGCATTCTTGAACAACATGGATTCAGGGAGGTGTGTAATGTCGCCGGGGGAATGACAGGTTACAGTACAGCCGGCTATACACGGGAGTGCCGGGCCTGTGTCAATCCGCATGGTTCCAGGTTATTCACCAACTTTAGTGAAGTTAAAAAACATTGGAATGCGGAATAAAGAAAGGAAGGCAAGACGATGGAATTCTTAACCCAAGAGCGCTGGTCGCCCTATTTGGTTGGGGCTGGCATCGGCATCCTGAGTTGGTTCACTTTTCTCATCTCCAAAAGTCCGATTGCCTGCTCGACCACCTTTGCTAAACTGAGCGGCATGATTGAAATGCTGTTTCGGGGAAACAAAGTAGAGAACAAACCTTATTATCAAAAAGTTGGTTTAGTGGTGGATTGGCAGATGATGCTGGTGTTGGGGATTGTCATCGGCTCTTTAATTTCAGCGCTGCTATCCGACGATTTTAACTGGCAGTGGGTCCCTTCAACCTGGGCAAGCGCATTTGGTGCCAGCCCGCTGCTACGAGCCGTCGTTGCGTTGTTCGGCGGCATTATTATTGGCTTTGGCGCTCGCTGGGCTGATGGGTGTACCAGCGGACACGGCATCAGCGGCACTCTTCAGCTTGCCGTTTCAAGTTGGATCTCTGCCATTTGTTTTTTCATCGGCGGGATCCTGACGGCGCATCTGATCTTTAGATTAATCGGCTAGCGGGGGGACACATGCAGACGAAGAAGCTGGGAAAAAAACGATTCACAGATAGATCCACTTTGCTCCGGGGGTTGGCGTTCGGCATTGCGTTCGGCTTTTTGCTTCAGAAAGGGGGCGCAACAAAGTACGACGTGATCATCCGGCAACTGTTGCTCACCGATTTCACCGTTTTGAAAATCATGCTGTCCGCGGTTCTAACCGGAATGATCGGGATCTATGCGATGAAATCGTTGGGCTGGGTGCAACTGAATCCCAAATCC
>JAFGLD010000227.1 GCA_016928235.1 Anaerolineae bacterium
AACTGTAAACTCACTCCGGCGGCTCGTAAAAACAGCCTTTTTGAACGGAATTAAAGTGCGAAAAACAGGCTATAGCTTTTCAGAAAACGTTCTGGACACCTTTGTATTTGGTAAGAGACGCTGACTTTGTTCAGGTCTTTAGTCTGATGCCTGAAAGAGTGGGGCCGTCGGCTTGAAAAATCAACGGCCCTTTTTGCTGGTTGGCTCTCCACTACATCCCCACCAAAGTCGGCTGGGCCGGATCGAGGGGACACGTCGCGGCATAGGAAATGGGAAGGCGTAGAAGGAGCAAGAATGGGTACCTGGAATTACGGAATATTTGATGATGACACAGCCTATGACTTTTCAGACGAGATAAAGACTGATGCAAAGCGATTTTTTGTGGAATCATTCAGAAAGGCTATTACTTCAGATTATTTGGAGTATGATGATTGCCATGCCGTAACAGTTTCTTGTGCTTATATCGATAACTTACTAAACGGAACGCAGTACAGAACAGATGCCAATGAAGAAGCTGATGAAAGTAACGTCAACAATTTCCGAAAGCTGCACTCGGACATGACGGTTGACGAGTTGCTTCAAGATGGCATTTTGGCATTAACCAAAGTGATCAGCGATGCTTCAGAGCTGAATGAATTGTGGTCCGGCAATGGAAAACTATACCCAAAATGGAAAAACAACCTGATTGCAGTGAGGAAAAGGTTGGAGAATAGACTAAGATAGAATCCGGGAATCGCGCGATATGATCGGCATCATTACCCATTAGTATCCATTTTGCCTTGTACGAATGGGCACCCGAGATCCCCCGACAAGCTACCACTCTTCCAACCGTCGAACAATCACTCAATCACACAATATGACATTCTAACCCACAACTACTGCCAGGCTTTTAACAGCTTCTCCGGCTGATGAGCGAACTCCTCGATTTGAACACTTCCGCTCACAAGCGCCAGCAGGGTATCGGTGAGCAAACGATTGACTGGTGTGGGTATCCCGGTCTTTTCGCCGAAGCGTGCCACTGCCCCGTTCAGAGTGTCGACTTCGCTCCGTCCGCTGCCCGAATGCAGATCGATGTGAAAGGAGGGCATCTTGCCGCCTCGCCCGCTGCCCACCGCGCGCGCCAGCAGTGGGCGGGAGAGGAAGAGAGGCAGATGGCGCACAGCAAAAGCCAGCGTCTGCACGGGCGTCTTGGGTAAATTTACCGGTCGAATGCCCAGGGAAGCCATCACAGCCAGCGTCTCCCGCAGTTGCTCGATCTCCAGCCGGTAGAGACCCGGATGGGCGAATATATCTGCCGGAGTCATATCCAGGATGGCCGATGTGGCATTGGCCAGCAGGTTGGTCAGCAACTTCGACCATTTCATGCCGGCGGCCTGTGAATAGAGGCGAGCGTTCAGCCCGGCGGCCTGCATCTCATCGACCAGGCGACGAGACATCGGATGACCATCGGCGATGCCTACCCCCCGCAGCCGCTCGACCACCACATCGCCCGCCGCCCGCCGCCCGATGGCGCTCGTCACGGTTCCGGCGATAACCCGATCAGCGCCCAGGCTCCGGGCCAAAATCGCCTCATTCTCAACGCCGTTTTGCAGGCACAGGAAAGGGGGAAGCGACTTCAGATGCGGAGCCAGCCCTTCGATCGCCGATTGGGTATCGTAGGATTTCAGGGCGAAGATAGCGACATCGAAGGCGCCATAAGCCAGGGCCTCCTTGACCGAGGTCACACAGTCAACCTCGGTATGCCGTGGTGGACTATCAGGGGGCTCGATCCGAAGCCCCTGCGCCCGCACCCGGGTGGCCACTTCGGGACGCTCGATGAATACCGCGCGATGGCCACGCAATGCCAGGCTGCCACCGATATATGTGCCAATGGCGCCGGCGCCGAAGACCAGCATTTGAAGAGAGTTTGTCATGTTATCTTTCCTAAAAACAGTACTGAGCAATGCGTGTTGATGTGCAAATCATGGTAGATGCCACCGCAAAACAGTTGTTTACCGGCGAGGCTCAAACTAGTGTCGGCTATACCAATGCCGCATAATCCATACTTCCGTATCTGTTTGCCTCAGCACATGGGCTAACACGTCACGCAATCGCATCGCTGTGGTTCCGGCCATGCGCATCTGCTCATCATAACAGGCATGCCAGACTGCTGCCATATCAGATACATATCTGATGAGGCCGGAGATGTCTGTTGCCCCACATAATACAACCGTGTCGCGTGTCTTCTCATAGTCATATAACCCCGATTCGCCACTGATATCTGTCAGCTCACGCAGGATCGTGTCCAGTGCTTCCAGCAGCGTCTTTGTATATGATACGGATTCTGAAGCAGGAACGGAATCAATGATCTCGGAGCTTCCCAATGACCGGACAGCCGCAGTACGAACGATGATATCCGCATCGTTCTTTGCCATATCAAAGAGATGTGGGATTGAACGTGCATCGACAATGTGACCCAAAGCCAACGCCGCATGATGCCTGACGTATTCATCCTGATCCTGAAGGCAGGCTATCAGCGCAGGTGCCATTTTCTTCGGAAGCAGCACCCATGATTTCACCAGAGAATAGGCAACTATCGCTCGGATCTCCGGTTCCGGATCAGCCAGTAATTGGATGAATTCAGACCTGGTATCTGGTTTCTTCATGAGGCTCAAGTAACTTAGCAAATCTGCCGCGTCGCGGCGCACGTTGGGATTCTTGCTGTCAAGCACACCCAAGAGCGCAGGCTCAGCCGCATATTCCAACCGGCGGATCGCTTTGAAAGCAGCATGACGCACAGCGAACCCCACGCTTACGTCCTGGCTGGCCGGGGCCCCCAACAATATTATCAGATCGTCCAGCGTACAGATCTGGGTCAACACGAGCGCCGTGAGCATGTGAGTGATAGTGTCCGCTTTCGGCAGCATATCGATCAATGCCGGAACAGATGAGGCTCCCATTCGTAAAACCAACGATTCAGGTGTGCATATCTTGGTTAAAGTGTCAACAATTACACCGCAGGTAATACCATCCCCTTTCGGCAGCATAGCGATCAACGCCGGAACAGCCGGCTCTCCAATCTCTATCAGCTTCAGAGCAGCTTCTTGCCGCACTCTTTTGTTCCAATCGTTGAGCATATCGACAAGTCGCTCACTGACAGTATCGTCTTGGTATCTGCCAAGCTCGCGGATTGCCCTGATCCGGATATTCCAATCCTTGCTCTCTATTCCTTCCAATGCAGCCGATCTGGCTCGCTCCCCGCCAAGCCCAGGCTCACCATCCAATGGATGTGTCCGCCCTCCTAATGAGGGTTCCCTGCCTGTACCTGTTCCGCCCATTGTGCCACTCCAATTCTATAGCTATGATTGGTATTCCAACCGGTGCTGCTGCTGTGGCTGGGGCTTCACGCAAAGGCCCCCATGTGGGTTCAGTCACAGCAATGGGATCAAGAAGTCACATCATCTGATGCCGATCTGCTCAACGCAGGCTCCGATACCATACAGGTACTCTAACAGAGGTACAACACCAGGACAGCGAAATCACGTCTCGCAACATACATGACACTTCTCGTTGTTTGGATTAGCTGTTGGGCGGTAGATCGGGCGGCCGATCATCTTCGGGAATAGACGGCACTCTGCGCAGCCACAGCATCTGCCGAAGGGCGGATGTCAAACCGGCGACAGCTACTCCTACAATGAAAAGCGATGAGGAACAAATAGCCAGCACCGTCAGAAACACAGCCAGCGCGATGTATCGCCCCATCTGAGCCAGATAAGCAGTACGAAGGTGCAAGTACAGCTTCCCATGAAGACCTTGGCGGCTCGCCCGGTAACCGATGAGGTTGCCAAGATGCGTGGTATCGACGATAAGAAATAACCCCCATACGTAACCAAGGATAGGCTCGCGCCACTCAAGAGCGGCACAGCTCAATCCAAGTGTGACGGTTGCGCCTACCATCAAAGCTACCACGATGTGTTTTGGCTCGATCAAACGCTTTTGATGCACAGCGGACTGGAGTAAGGGATTTCCCTCAATGGTATTGATGGGATAGCTCTGATAGTGCTCACTGTAATGGGCCTGCCTCTCCTGTTCCTGCAGAATAGTGAGCAGCCAGTCACTCCACATCAAAAAGAATGTGATGACACCGGCGACCAAAGGATGTGCTGTAAGCCATTGAATCATCATCAATTCCTCAATTGGTATCTTCTCAATATTCCGGGGACAAGACTTCCGAAGGCTTGATATCAGCTTTCCGACCAGGCGATTTGGGTAAAGACTTCGGAAGTCTCCCCGCTTTTTTGAAAAGATATCTCTAGCTTGTAGTGACCGCAGGCAAAATCGTCACATCGGCTGCTTCAACGATGATCTCCGAGGTCTCCAACAGAACATGGAGGGCAAAACCATGCTCAAGGAGGTGCAACTCCTCATATAACCACCAGTCACCCACTACGGTGCCATCAACAATCAGCGAGCTTACGCCGATAAATTGGAGCTGAAAATTGCCTCGCGGCCCCCATGGGTTATGCGAGGCATCGATGGTTATTTGCAGGCTTCCAGGCTCCAGCTCGTTCAGCTCCTTGATGATGCCGTCATGAAAGGTGTTCTCAGCCAGATCGCGGCTGCCGGGAGGCAGCTGCGACAGAATCGATGCGAGGTAGTCGCGGTAGGCATCACAAGCCTTGTCCCATTCTCGCTCGGCCTTGCGAGAATCGCCCTGAATGGCCTGATAGCGTTGGCGGGTGAAATAGTTCATATTTATGGACTCATCGACAAAGACGTCTCGAACGGGAAAGGTTTTCCGTGACCCGGATAGACCGTCCCGGAATCCAGACGCTTCAACTGATTGATACGCTTGTTTGCTATCTTCAAAGCGTTCTTGTCCGCAGATGACTGAAACATCCGGATGCACGTAGCTCTCAAACGAGGATCGCAGTTGGCGGCCCGCTGTCCAATGCAGATCAAAGTTTAATTCGTGAAAAAAACTCCGGCAAGCCATTTACCCCAGGCTGCAACTTGAAGAGAGCGCCTGCTCCCTCTCCCTCAGTAGCTTTGGTGCCGCGAATGATTCCGGTTGTGACATAGAGATCGGCGAGATCGTCACCGCCGAATGTCATACAGGTGACTTTTTTGGCAGGAAAATCAATGCGGCGATCGACGACACCATCAGGCGAATATCGGTAAAGTGCCGAGCCATCCCATCTTGCCGACCAGACATACCCTTCGGCATCAACAGTCAGGCCATCCGGCGCGCCCTCGTCTTCACCGGCTATGTGCAGCCACACACGCTGATTGCTCAATGCGCCCGTTTCGCTGTCGTAATCAAATAAATAGATATTGCGTGGTTTGGTGTCAGTATAGTACATTGCCCGGTGGTCAAGCGTAAAACCCATACCATTGGAGGTGCCGATGCCATCCAGTATGACGTGCAGCGAGCCATCCAGATCGAGACGATAAAGGCGTCCGAGGCGTGTCGGCGTCGGCATTGTGCCACAAAAGACACGCCCGATCGGGTCGGCGATGACGTCGTTGAAGCGGCTCTCGCGCTCATCAGGGATCTCATCGACGATGGTATCGAGCCGGCCGTCGCGCCAGGTGGCAATCGAGCCACGCGCCATGAATAGCAATAATGCCCCATCAGCCTGAATAGTAAACCCACCAATGGGCTCTCCACTATAACACTGTTCGTGTTGGCTTGTCGCAGGATCGTAGCGAAAAAGCCTGCCGCTGGTGATATCACACCAGTAGAGACAATGTTCCATCGGATGCCACAATGGGTTCTCTCCTACCTGGCATTGGTAGTCAGCGATCAGCTTAGGCTGCATCAGGACCTCCTTGAAAATAGTTGGGACATGGTCATAAATCACTCAGTACAGCCTGGCGGAAATCCTTCCGCATGTCCAACTGGGGGACATAGACCATCATGCGTCTTAAGAATTTGCAGAAGTAAGCCGTTAGTTATGGCCACCTGCGAAACACTTAAACAGTTGGGGATGAAGGGCTTCTGTACTGCCGGGCTATTTCTGCCCAACCGTACTAGTTTGGGCAAATTGCCGTATACCCCAAACTGCCAGGTTATTCATCACGCTGACTTTAGGCAGTGTTCGTCTTCCGTTCGTTTCTATGTATTTCGGCCAGAGATTGTCGATGAAAGTCATGCTTTTTATGTTCATTTTGCCCAAAGTCCAATAAGACGGAAAATCACATAGATGTTACAAACCCGCCCGTTCCAGCCAATACAGCACGATAAAAATGAGCATCGCAGCGGGAATGACGATCACCCAATCATTGACTTTGAACAACTGGGGCAGGGTCAGGTTGCCAAAATCACCTTTCTTCAGAATGCCCTGACTGAGTCGCGGGTAAAGTGCGGCAAAAAGGCCGGAGCCAATTAAAATTCCCGCCAGTCCTCCGACCAGGGCGTCCAGTGCGCCGTTACCTATAGCGCCCGCAATGGTGCCGGGACAATAGCCCAATATCGCAAAGCCTACCCCAAAAATCAACCCGCCAATAACGTTCCTGCCCGCTGAGCCGGATTTGGGATTCAGTTGCACCCAGCCCAACGATTTCATCGCATAGATCCCGATCATTCCGGTTAGAACCGCGG
>JAFGLD010000228.1 GCA_016928235.1 Anaerolineae bacterium
GAGTGACGAGTCAAAAGCCGGGTTCATTTCACGGGTGAACTTGTGGATCATCGGCCACTTTCTTGAAAACAGTGATGAGTGATGGGTGACGAGTGACGAGTCAAAAGCCGGGTTCGTTTCACGGGTGAGCTTGTTGATCATCGGCCACTCTCTTAAAAAACAGTGATGAGTGACAAGTCGAAAGCCACTTTCATTCGCTGAAACATAGGTTGATGGCGATCTTCACCTGGCGTTTACGAACGATCATCATCCGCCGCGCATTCCGATGCCCGTCGCCACAATAGCAGACTGCCGCAGGCAAACCATGCCGGCCACCACAAATCGGAGATCAAGGCCATAGCCGGCACGTATATTCCCGTTATGGCCAGCACGACACCGGCTGTTCCTATGCCACACATCACGCGATCCAGTGGTTTCCGGCTCCACAGCCCCATCGCTACGACAACAGCCGCGGCGTATGATATGAGATAGCTGAGATGGCGAATGAGCTGCCACGCCAGATACCAGCCAACCGGTGTCGATACTCCCTGCGGACTCTCAAGCAACATCCATACCATTCCATTCTCGGCCAGGTCCAACAGCGGGCCAATCAGGCCCAGCATCAGCGCGATAGTGCCCATCGGCGCGTTGCGGGCTCGAATGACCATGGAAATACCTATCCATCCGGCAAGCCACCCCATGATGAGCAGGCTATCTATAACAAAATAAATCCTGAGAATGTCAGGGCTTCCCGAATAGAGATGCGGCTGACCCGAAAGGAGATCGTTGCCCGGAACAGCCCAGCCAAAAGGCCATAGCAATAAGGCGATTGCCACGAACGTCAATGTGGCTATCGCCGATCCAATCGCGCCGATTCGCAAAATGTCGCTGGTCTTCATCCGTCCGTCTCCTTGATGATATGAGTAGGGGCAGTATTCATACTGACAAGCCGGCAGTGGTTCGATAGTGAGCTAACCGGTGAATGGCCGGTTGCTTTGGACAATGTGTGGCTCAATAATACGTCTCGATCCCAAACCCGAACTGCTTGTTCTTCTCGGTCTTCCGGATGAAGTGCTCGAGCCGTTTCTCGAACTCTTCCGGCCTGTCTCTGGCATCGTCGATGAAGGCAATCCGGATGCGCTGGTAAGGGCCTGGATAACGTTGGAAGTTCTCCCAGGCTTGCTCGTTTGCCTTGAGCGCCTCCAGGATATCCGGCGGGATCTCAAATGGTTTCGTGAGGATGTCTCCCAGAGCTGCCAGGACGTCATCCATGACCTTGCCCTGCTCGATCAGCCGCCGCAGTCTTTCCTTATTGGGCTGTGAATATCCGCTGCGAGGCCTCCTGGGCGAGAACTTCTGGACAGTCCGCTGCTCGTCGAGCTTCTTGATAGTGCTGTCGATCCAGCCAAAGCATAGCGCCTCCTCGACTGCATCATTATAGGGAATGCGTGGCTGGCCGGTATGTTTCCGGTAGTAGATCAGCCAGATCTCTTTCTCGGTCTTGGCATGTTCCATCAGCCAATCCCGCCAGGCTTCACGATCTGTTACGTACAATGTTGTGGTGATTTGCATGGGCTTGCTCTACAAAGTATATCTGTCTCTGATGCGTATTGTGCTAAAGTATCACTGCCCCATCTTGAGGAATGGATACTTGCGGAATATTTTTGCTGTTGTCAGCTCCTTTGCCAACTCCCGTCGTGTTAGCCGGCAGTGGTTGACTGCTTCCATGTGAACCGCAACAACTTTAGCCCCGGGCGCTGCTCGGCACACCTCGATGACATCCTGGCCTGTCATGGTGATGGGAGCACCAACATTGAATTGGGCTGCCCCGCTGTTGACGACGATGACATCGGGATGATATGTGTCGATGGCTGTTTGCACTGCAGGGCACCAGATGCTGCTATCAGCCTGATTTCCGATAGGTGGTGTGCCAGGTTTGCTGCCCGCAGTGTGTTCAGCTTTTGTCTTTTGACGGTCAACTAAAATCTATCCCCCAAATAACTGCAAGTCGTCCATCACCCATCACTGCTCTCGAGAGAGTGGCCGATGATCAACAAGCTCACCCGTGAAACGAACCCGGCTTTTGACTCGTCACTCGTCACTCATCACTCATCACTCATCACTCATCACTCATCACTCATCACTCATCACTCGTCACTCGTCACTCGTCACTCGTCACTCATCACCCTTCACTCATCACTCATCACTCGTCACTCGTCACTCGTCACTCGTCACTCATCACCCTTCACTCATCACTCATCACTCGTCACTCATCACTCGTCACTCATCACCCGTCACCCGTCACTGTTCCGGCATGGGGGGGAGTGCCTGCTCGTACAACCAGGCCTGAAAGAGATCATCCAGCTCTTGCCCGCTGATTTCTTCCGCCAGCGCGATGAAATCGACGATGCCGGCATTATCGTCGTGATAGCGGTCGGCGTACGTACGCAGAATCTGGAAGAATGCCTCATCGCCCACGGTGAGACGCAACGCATGTAAAGTGAAAGCGCCACGCTCGTAGACGGCCCAATCAAAAAGATTGTCCGGCCCGGGATCGCCAATAATCACCATGGCATGTTCCGGAATCTCTTTAAAATACTCGTAGCTCATATCCATATACGCTTGTGCTGCCTGAGCGCCTTGCGTGTGCTCGATCCACAGGGTTGAGGCATAAGTCGCGAAGCCCTCATTCAGCCAGATGTCTTGCCAGCTCTTCAGGCTGATGCTGTTGCCGAACCACTGATGAGCCAGCTCATGGACGATCACATCTTCGTTGACAAATTGATATCCCATGACGATCAGCGTCTGGTTTTCCAGCGCAAAACCCAGGTCGAGCTCATGGATCACCACGCCGCACTCGTCAAATGGATATGGGCCAAAAACGGTCTCAAAATAGTCGATGATCTCCGGGATGCGTGTTGTCGGCTCTTCTACTTCCCGGCGAATATCGGCATCCAGGTAGCTGCGAATCGGGATGCCGCTCTTTGTCGTGCTGTCCACGCGCTCGAAATTGCTGATGGCGATGGTCGACAGGTAGCTGGCCATCGGGTCATCCATCACCCAGACATAAGTGCGGGTGCCGTCGGTATTGGCGATCTCTTCCTCCAGCACGCCGTTTGCCGCAACGACATATGGCTCTGCAACGGTTACCCTGAACGTGTAAGTGGCTTTATCGAGGGGATGGTTGTTGACAGGAAACCAGGTATCTGCTCCACCCGGTTCCCCGGCGACGAGCACGCCGCCTTCATAGAAATTCCAGCCTTCCAGTAAGTCTAACAGGCCGGGAGGGGCTCCTTCACCGGGCTTGCCGCTATAGATAATGACGATGGTAAAAGGTTCGCCCTCCGGAATAGAATCGGCAGGGGTGATGCTCAGTTCTCCCTGGTCACGTTCAAAAGTCGCATCCTGGCCATCCACCTGTACAGACTCGATGTCAAACCCCCACAAATCGAGGTTGAAACGGGCCAGATTCTGCGTGGACAGCGCGTCGATGGTGGCCACCGAATCGATATGTTCCCGCTCCATATCAACCACGATGGCCAGATCGTAATGCTGTACATCGTAGCCGCCGTTGCCCATCAGTGGGTAGTAGGAGTCGCCCAACCCTGAAGCGCCATACGACGAATCTTCCGGCGTATCAGCAGGAGTCGGCGTGTCGTCAGGAATGCGTGTTTCTACCACAACAGCAGGCGCTGGTGTTGGCATTGGCGTCGAGAGGAATGGAGCTACAGGCCCGATGTATGCGCATGGGGCGACGCAGAAGCAGGCCAGGCTTAGCAAGGCAAGCACTGTAAGAGATGCAAAGCGTGAGATTTGTCTCATTGGGAATTTAAACCCTCAGAATTAAAGAAAGTTGGGTATCGTTCAATACTCTTGTGAATCATTGTACATTGTGTTGCGCTCGGAAAATGAGATAAACAATTGTTCAGGGAAGGTGGATGTCTGCATGATGCCCGACAATTCCTGCTTGGGAAATCTATGGCAGGAATTGTCGATCCAATTGCATGTCTTTTAGCGCTACATTCTTTGCCGCTCCCTACGTGTCTCTTTTTGGAACGAGACTACAGTCTTCTATTACTTTTGTGTGATTGCTACTGCTATAACTATCCATGTGCCTATAGCCATAAAGCCAACAATCAGATTCAACCCGATCTTGAGGAACCCGGGTAAGTCGGATTTATAAATCGCTACATTGATCGCATATGCCAATCCTCCAAGTGCTCCACCAATAGCGCCGCCGATGATCACAAGAATGAAGGGCCACCCGCACAACAGGTGACTCATTGGTGTTAATTCTATGGGCTTGGCGTCGCTAACTTTGCGGACGGCGATCTTTGGCGGCGCGGATGTGCTGATAGCCATGAGCGATAGCCTTGCCCCACATTTCTCACAGTGTGTATGATAGGAGGGATTGATATGTTTACACTGAGTACAGGTAAGTTTGCCGTCCTGCGTTAAGTTCGAATTGGCTGTCATGATCCCCTTCTTCCTTGTTTTCTGATAGCTCCCTGAATTTGAGTTTAGGCAGAGATGGAGTTTAGTAGCCTGTATCTGCAACTAATCAATGATACTTATTATGCCAGACACCGCCACTGGCTCCACCGATGGGGTTCATTTCAGTACAATGGATCACTCGGCTGCCAATCCCGCCTACGTGGGATTGGCATACAACGCCCACTAAGTGGGAATAGATCCGCTTTAGCTCGCTCTCCATTAACATGTATGGAGCTATACTACCGATTGAAGTCAGACACAACAGTTGGAATTACAGTCCCGCTGTGTATAATAGCTGACAAAATACGAGGCCAATCCCTCATTAACATCATCCACTACCCGATCCGCCACTGTCTCCAGCGCCTGGCGCTTGGTCGCTTCCTTTGCCACGCCGACTGCTTCGCAGGTCACCGGCAGCCCAGCCTTGCTTAGCAAATCGACTGCTTTCCGGGTAGCCTGAATGCCCCCCTGCGCGTCCTCGAACACAACCACCAGCGTCGGTTTTCCAGCCAGGAGGCTCAACGGCCCATCAATCCGATTCTCCTCAACCAGCTGTGCTGCCGCTTCCAGGGCATCGATGATCTTCCCGCTGCGGGCCGCGCCGATGGCTGCCAGGGCCTGTACGGGAGACGGTTTGATGTAGTCGGCGGGGACCTTGCCGCGCGCGGCTGCCAGCCAGGACATCGACCCTGATGCGATGAGCGGCACATGGACGGGTAAGTCCAGCAGCTCCATTGCCAGGTTGGCCTCCGGCGAATAGGCGCCTGTTGTGTCGGTTGGTTGCGTCCCCGGTGGCGGCAGGCTGGGTCGCGCGGTGTAGATAGCCATGCCCGACCGGCCCGGCTCGACGCGCGCAAGCAGTCTTTGCCGCGTCTCCCGGCTGATCAGTGGCCTGTCACGCGTGATCAACAGGCTCTCGGTGTCGATCTCCGGCTCCAGACCGTAGGTCTGCCGGAAACGTTCGCTTCCCAATGTGAAGTGTTGGAGTGCGCGCGTGGTTGGCGTTTTCATCGAGTAAATATCACCCAGCAGGTCATCGAGAAGAGAGCCCAATTTGCCTCCGGCCCGCTCTCTCATGATCTGGGTGATGGTTTCGGTGGGGGGCGCGCCGCGCGGGGTGCGCGCCGAGACCTCTCGCGCCGCTGTTGTGAAATCCGGCCGCGCGATGCTCTCCCCACTGTCCCGGATGGCTTGCAGAGCACCCTCGATGCCATCCCTTGCCGGCTCAGGCCGATGCAATAGCGCGTCGATCACCATCATTGCCGCGCACATCGACGCCGAATCCCACTCGTTGGTAATCCCACAGGCTTCGAACTCGGCAATCTCATCGAGCGTCAACCCCACCGGGGCCTGCCCCATCTGCGCGGCGAAGTGATCGACGGTAGCCGTCAGCGCCTCTTTGTAGCCGCCGGGGTAGACCAGCACGCCGTCGAGATCGAAAAGAAACAGGGTTTTGGACATGGAAATCCTTTTAGTTGTTAGCTGTTGGTAACAAGTGGTGAACCATTTGCTATGGGTGATACCGTCGATCAAGCTCGACAGCGATATCTTCTGGCGTGAGCCCTCGCGCGGCCAGCAGCACCAGGCAGTGATAGGTCAGATCGGCCAGCTCGCTCACCAGGCGCTTGTCGCCCTGGGCACTGGCGGCCAATATCACCTCGATGGCCTCCTCGCCGATCTTCTTGAGAATCTCGTCCTGCCCCTCGTCGAGCAGCCTGTTGGTGTACGATCCCTCTTTGGGGTTCTTCTGCCGGTCGGCGATTACCCCAAAGACGCGGTCGATGGTGTCAGTCATAAAGCCTCCAAAAGGCAGTGATCAGTTCTCAGTGATCAGTGATCAGTTTTTAGCCTAATACCCGTGAATGAATGCTCAGATCGCAATACCATCCATTGGTTTTGACGCGAATTTTGCCCAAACGTTGCCCAAATCCGTTCTTAAACTTTCACCACTTTCGTTATGGAAGGAGCACCGTTACGGCAATGACCAGGGAGTTATCGATGATCAAAATGCACACCCACTGAATATAGCTTTTGACTCGTCACTCGTCACTCACTACTCGTCACTATTTTAATGATTTCATTCACGGGTATTGGTTTTTAGCCAAGTCTTTTCAGCAAGTCGACGGTATATTGCGAAAGCACCGCCGGATTGCCACCAGCATCCCAGAAATGGCAATTGGCCCACAACGGGCCAATCCCCCAACCTCTAACCCCCATCCCCCAACCCCTGGAAGAAGCAGCTCACTTCCCCCGTGTGGCAGGCCGGGCCTGCCGGGTTGACCTTGACCAGCAGGACATCGGCGTCGCAGTCGGCCCATACCGAGACGACCTTCTGCGTATTGCCGCTGGTCGCGCCCTTGTGCCACATCTCCCGGCGGCTGCGGCTCCAAAAGTGCGTCTCTCCTGTCGAGAGGGTCAGTTGCAGCGCCTCGGCGTTCATCCAGGCCATCATCAGCACCATGCCGTTCTCGGCATCTTGTACGATGGCCGGGATCAGCCCCTGGTCGTTCCACTTCAATTCGATGTTCTCATTCATGTTTCGTTCCTTGCTGTGTAGGGGCGACCCGCGGTCGCCCGAGTGCGTGCGAAAAGCGCTAAAACACGCCACTGTTTGCGTGTTGTCTGCTTATATTTCTCTTGGAGGCCGTACCGGAACGCTCTCATCCAGCAGGTACCGTCTCAAATCGTCGATGGTCAGTTCGCGGAAGTGAAAGAGGCTGGCGGCCAGGGCCGCGCCGGCCCGACCCTCGACCAGCGCATCGCGGAAGTGCGCCGGCTCGCCCGCGCCGCCCGACGCGATGACCGGGATGGTGACGGCGTCGGCGATGGCGCGGGTGAGGGGGATGTCGTAGCCCTGGCGCGTGCCGTCCCGATCCATGCTGGTCAGCAGGATTTCCCCCGCGCCCCGCTGCTCGACTTCCTGTGCCCACTCGATGGCGTCTCGACCGGTCGGGATGCGCCCACCGTTGATCACGACCTCCCAGCTCTGGCCCTTCTTGCGCGCATCGATGGCCACGGTGATACACTGGCTGCCGAATCGCTCGGCGGCCTGGGTGACCAGCTCCGGGTTGCGCACCGCCGCGCTGTTAAGCGATATCTTGTCGGCGCCCGCCAGCAGCGTATCGCGGATGTCCTCGACCGTCCGCAGCCCACCGCCGACGCCAAAAGGGATGAAGATCGAATCGGCCACGCCGCGCACGATGTCCAGCATGGTATCTCGATTCTCATGTGTGGCGGTAATGTCGAGCAGGATCAATTCATCGGCGCCCTCGGTGTCGTAGACTTTAGCGTGCTCGACCGGGTCGCCCGCGTCGCGCAGGCTGACGAAGTTGATCCCCTTGACAACCCGCCCGGCGTGAATATCCAGGCATGGGATGATGCGTTTTGCTAACATAACAAACCTCAATATTTGTAGGAGCGACCCGCGGTCGCCCGTGTAATCCTATGCCGCATTAGCCAGTGCCAGGGCCTCTTGCAGCGTGAACGCCCCAATGTAAAGCGCCTGGCCGATGATGACGCCGGCTACTTTTCCGGAAGTCTTGAGCGCGTGGATGTCGTCCAACGAGGCAACGCCGCCCGATGCGATCACCGAGAGCCCGGTCTGCTCGGCCAGCGCCACCGTTGCCTCGATGTTCACGCCGGTCAATCTGCCGTCGCGCTCAATGTCGGTGTACAGGATGTGGCGCACGCCGAGCTTTGCCATCTGCTTGCCCAGCTCGATGGGCGTCCAATCGCTCGATTCCTTCCAGCCGTGGGTGGCAACCCGTCCTCCTCGCGCATCGAGCGCAATGGCAATGGCCTCTGCTCCGAAGCGTGTGACAGCCTCCTCCGCCAGATTGGGGTTCTGGATGGCCGCCGTGCCCAGTATCGCCCGCGCAGCTCCGGCATCGATGACCCTCTGCGCGTCATCGAGCGTCCTGAGCCCGCCCCCAAACTGCACTTTCGGCCCTACTTGCGCCAGTTGTGCCAGCGTCTCCAGGTTGGGGGCCGCCTCGCCGAGTGTGCCGTCCAGGCTGATGACGTGCAGCCAGGCCGCGCCGCTCTCGGCCCAGCGCCGCCCCATCGACACCGGGTCGTCACTGTAGGTTGTTTGCCGATTGGGGTCGCCCTGCACGAGCCGCACCACGCGCCCGCCCCGGAGATCGATGGCTGGATAGACGATCATTGTTAGCTCCTGGCTGTTAGTTGTTAGCTATTGGCTATTAGCTTTTAGTTTTTGACTGCGAACTTCAACCTGTAACTTGCATCTTACTTGCTTGCCATCGCCATGAAGTTCCTGAGTATTCGTTGCCCCACCGCCTGGCTCTTCTCCGGGTGGCACTGGATGCCGAAGATGTTATCCCGCCCCACTATCGACGCAAAATCCAGGCCGTAGTCGGTCAGTGCCAGCACATCGGCGCGGTCGGCGGGTTGCGCGTAGAAGGAGTGAACGAAATAGGCGTAAGCCCCATCGTCGATGCCCTCAAACAGCGGGCTCTTCGATTGAATGCGCAGCTGGTTCCACCCAATGTGTGGGACTATGGGCACGTCAGGTGGGAAGCGTACCACGCGGCCGGACAAAAGGCCAAGCCCCTTGTGCCTGCCCATCTCCTCACTCTCTTCGAACAGGTACTGCATCCCCAGGCAGATGCCCAGCAGCGGCGTGCCGGAGGCTACCGCCTGCCTGATCGGCTCCTCGAAGCCCGCCTCGCGCAGCGCATCGATGCCTGCCCCAAATGCCCCCACGCCCGGCAGCACGATGCGATCGGCGCCTTGCAGTTGCTCCGGCTTACCGGCGATGGTCACGTCGGCACCCAGGTACTTCAGGGTATTGGTCACGCTGCGCAGGTTCCCCGCGCCGTAGTCGATGATGGCAATCATGGACACCTCACAAAACAGTTGTTGGTGATTAGTTCTTGGTGATTAGTAAAGCCAATCTCTGCACGAGATGTTGGTCGTCTTCATGCAATAATCGCAACTACATCGAACACCTTCAGCCCCAGTATGTCGTCGCCTTTAATGATCGCCTGCTCTCGGACCAGGTCTGGGCTGATGCCACGGGTGAATAGCCGCCACGCGATCTCCTGATCCAGGGTGATTTCGGCGTTCGGCTCAGCGGGAGCACCTGTGTAGAGATGCCATCCCATGTCCTGTCTGCGGATCGACCAGCATCCGCCTGACTGGCCGGTTATCGTGATGGTCACGGAGGTGTCTTTGTCTGCGCCGACTTTCTTGAACGCTTGCGGCAAAGCCCGTATGAACGTTTCGTGTATCGGCGAGAAATACCTGGGCTGCTTAAGTCCTGGTTTGCCCACCGCGTCTCGAATATGCTGTTGGTGATGCCATCGCTCTGTGTATTCACGGGCCAGGTCCAGCCAGACGGGGGCCGATCCCGGCCCTGCCCAGTTGACCGTGCCGCCCATCGCAAACGGATCGAGCCCCTGGAAGTATTTACCTATCTGCGTACCGGCCAACTCCAGTAAATCGATCAGCAATCTTGGGCTCAAGCGATCGGCGACAGATACCCAGCTCTGGTTCCAGTCGTTGATGAACGCGACCAGCTCATCCCAGTTGTCAATCGATGCATTCAAGACGTGACCGTCTCGACGTCTGGACAGATTGCCGATCTCGCCGCCCAGTATGTGTAGCGCCACATCCTTTACCGACCATCCCGCACAAACGGTTGGTTTGTCCCAATCATCCGCCGAGAGGCTTTTGAGGAGAGCGATCAATTCCCTGTGAATCTCGGGGAATAGCGCCGCTACTATGACTGGCCTGGGTTCCTTCAACATGGCTCAACTCTCTTTTTGCCTATCGCGAACGAGGCGGTGAAAACCGACTGGCCGGCACGCCACAGCCCCTCCTGGGATATCCATATCTTCAGCAAGGTTGGCCGCAATGCATCTGCTTATACTCGCAACGCAATTGTTCCCTGCTGTAATGTCTCTGCTTCCACCTGCAATGTCTTTCCTACCCATTGCAATGTGGTTCCTACCACCTGCAATGTCTTTCCTACCCGTTGCAATGTGGTTCCTACCACCTGCAATGTCTTTCCTACCCGTTACAA
>JAFGLD010000229.1 GCA_016928235.1 Anaerolineae bacterium
GGGAATGACAAGCCGGTCCGGGAATGTCATGTCATTCCTCAACTCACAAATAATCTCTTTCCATATCACGACCCCATGTACCATCCCCGGTTTCCGGATGGATGTTCCCCTGATTATTGAGAAGATACAAAAACTTCTTGATGTCTTTCAAAAAAGATCATGATCTTTTCCCGAAAACTTCTCGATCTTTTTCAAAAACATCCCGATCTTTTTCTCGGCTTGCCAAATCTGCTGTCCATCAATCCAAATGGTAAATGACTTTAAGTTGACAGCGATGGTCTTTGATCATCCCAACCAAAACCACCCACCTCTCGGTAGAGAAGCAGGTGGTCTATCACGTGAATGAGTGAGCCATCTCAGTTCAGGGGTTTTTCACCCGCCAGGCGTCTCGCAAGCATTCTAACGGCTCGCCCACGTTCGCGCCGGAGCCAGGCGAGATACACTGCAGCCACACATCAGGGTCGGCAGCCTGAGCTGACACAAAGTTCTTGGCGCCCTGACATTCATCCGAATTGGCCGGATCGTTGCAATAATCAAAACATCCTGTACCACTCTGATAAATACAGGTCAAATTGGGAAGCTGCAATGTCGAGGGAGCTGTCTTGGTAGCAGTTGGTGTGACAGTAGCCGTGGCAGTCGCTGTTGGTGTGATTGTGGGCGTCGATGTAGCCGTAGCAAGAAACGGCAGAGCAATCGTCCCCCCGCCACCCGTTAGAAGCGGTACCACGACCAACAAAGCCAGCACCAACAACACCCCTGCCACAACTACCCCACCGATCACAATGATCGCTTTGTTGACCCCTCCCGAAGTACGTGCGCGGCTGTGAGCAAAGGGATCTTCGGATGGCTCCTCAACACCAAGGTTGGCCCGAGAAGAACGCACCCTTGATCTTGCCCTCGACAGTGCCTCGCTACCGCCCAGCGGATCATCCATATCCTCTACCGACTGCTGTTCAGCTCCAGAGCCGCCACCGCGCAAAATGCGGTTGATTCGTTCCCTGGCTTCATCTGCCTCTCGACCACTATCATTGTACTGATTATCGCTCATGACTTCTGCTCCTCCTGTTGATCATTGTTCTTTGTGTCACCAAACCACATCAATCGATCCGCAGTGTCTCCAAGACCGGCAACAAGCTGTCTGACAGACAATTGGAACCATCATAACTGATGTGTAAAAGCCGTCCACGGCCTATCATATCTGCATACACCGCACCCGATTCGCCTTCCTCGTAGCTCCAGGTGAAACCCAGCAGTCCCATGTCGCCCAAGACATAAGCCTGAATAGGTGAGATGTCAATGTCTTTCTCTCCGGCAAACTGCCGGTATCGGAGATCGAGATGGGGCACCAACGCATCCTCCGATGAAATATAGACCAGCAAATTACACTCCACAGACGATTGTGCCCAGCCAGGTTGCAATCCAATGGCCTGCCCAGGTGTCGTCTTCAGAAATCCCGCTACCCCACCATCGATATTAAAAACAACCCAGGAAGGAGGTGTAGCCAGGCAGAACCCCTCCCGATCATGCAAGACAAACCCTGGCGGGATCGGGCACTCGCCTCTTCGATCCGCCATTGGTGTGCCGACTGTGCCCGGCGACTCCCAGGTCGGGGATGGCTTACCGGATGAAAGTGTATTCGGTGTTAGAGTAAGCAACCAGGCAGCTGTCATAGCGACTTCCGCCTGAAGAGTCCTGGATATGGCCGGATCCGGTGTCTCACTCAACATACTGGATGCTTTGATTGCCCCAACAGGTGTCGCGGATGATTGAGCTTCCTTTTTGCAGCCGGCAAGCACCATAACCAACACAGCCACGCACAGCCACAGGATACCCTGTTTTGCAAACTTGTCCATAACTGTCATCATACCGCATGTCGCCTTATTGGGAAAGAACAGATGACAGTCAGCCTCAAATTTGATTGGCATCATAGCCTTTAATGAAGTAAAGTTTACTACAATTGTCTTACATTCGCTCCAGATGTTTTTCAGCTTCTTAACATACAATGTCATCACCACGAAAGCAGGAATGACGATAAGCTTTCCGTGACTTTGAGCCTCAAAGTAGCTCAAAGTTACATAAAGGATTCGTGAAATTGCAAAAATCCGTCCAATGGATAGTCATAAATATCAACTTGAGATCAGTGGGAATAACCAGGTAGCACCCGGAAATGGTGTGGTTGGAATCGTTAAAGAATGAAAGCGTTGTCTAGTTGTGTAGGTTGGGTGGTGGCACAAGCGCAAAATTACTTCAAGGGCAAACCCATACCCTGCAAAATTTCCACTGTCCAACGACTACAATGTCGACCATGTTGTTCTCACGTGGTACCTATTATTCCTAATTCCAAGAGAACCATTGTTGTCTTTCTTGCTAACTGTTCACTGAAACCCTGCACTCAGCACACCAACTGCCGCAAACACAAATCGGTGCCTGAATTTTATGTATCCTACATGCAAGGCATTGACAGGGTCAGATATCATGATATGTTTATTGAGTGTAGGCCGTCCATCATATGATGGTTATTGCTTATGTATACCAAAACAAGATCTTGGAGGCACTATGCGCAGATGCTCATTGGCTGGTTCAAGCGGAAATGGGCAGAGCATCCCAGGGGGATGCGTCCAAGAGGGAAATTTGCAAACTTAGAATTAAGGAGAAGAGGAATGAAGAAAGTATTCATGTTGTTGCTAGTTGCATTGCTGGCTGTTTTAAGCCTCAGTGCATGTGGCGATCAGGCCACTACGGTTGCTCCGACTGAGAGCGTCATTACCGAGCAAACCTCCACAGAAGAGGTCCCCGGCACAGACACACCGACCGAAGAAGTATCTGCCGCAGCCGAAGACCCGTGGGGAAACATGGTCTTTGCGCCGGGCGCCGAGGTCAAGATCGGTGTATCGTCTGCGCTCACCGCCGGCTACGCAGTCTATGGACAGGACATGCTCAACGGTGTTGAGCTGGCCATCGAGGACTTCGGCGGCACCCTTCAGGGCTGGACGCTGACATCCGAGGGTGCCGACGACGGCTGCGAAGGCGCTCCCGGCGTCACGGTAGCCGAGCAGTTCTCGGCCGACCCGGCCATCCTGGGTGTCGTTGGCCCTATGTGTTCCGGATCGGTCGTTCCGGCATCGGAGATCTACGACAAAAATCACGTAATCATGATCACACCGTCATCAACAGCGGTGGTTGTGACAGCGCGCGGCTACGAGAATCTGTTCCGGATCGTGGCCAACGATGAGTTACAGGCTGAAGTGACTGTCGGATTCCTGACCGAGGACCTTGGGCTCAAGACGCTGGGGCTCATTCACGATCAGAGTATTTATGGCGAGGGTCTGGCTGAGGCGGTCAGAGATAAGTTCGAAGAAGCAGGTGGCGAAGTCATTGCTTACGAGGGGCTCACCCGTGGCGAGACTGACTACAGCAGCATCATCGCCACCGTGATCGCCGACAAACCGGATGCTGTCTACTTCGGCGGTATGGATGCCGAGGGCGCGTTGATCATCAATCAGCTGCGCGCAGCCGGTTTCGAGGGTGTGTTCTTCGGCCCGGACGGCATCAAGTCCAAACCAACCTTCATCGACGCATCAGGCGGCACAGCCGACGGCAGTTATGCGACCTTCGGCGCGGTCGGTGGGGCATCAGGTTACGATGCATGGGAAGCACGCTTCACGGAAAAATATGACGCGCCGGTAGCCTATGGCCCCGGTTCCTACGACGCAGCCTCAATCATCCTGCAAGCCGCCGATAGTGTGGCGATCGTCGATGCCGATGGCAATCTGGTGATTGGTCGCAAGGCTCTAGCCGAGGCCATCCGCGCGATGCAGTACAGCGGCATCACCGGCCAGTTGGCCTTTACCGAGACTGGAGATCTTCAGAAGGTCTCGATCACGGTGTTCCAGGTAAAGGACGGCGATTTCGTCGAGGTTAAGAAAGTCGACTTTGGCAACTAGCCCTGCCGGTTAACAACTCTTTATCGATCCTGGGAGGCAGACACTATCTGCCTCCCAGATATCACAGTCACATGTAACTATTCAGCCTCCATAGGACTGGGTTCTATTGACATTTGTACTCAAAACCCACGCCCTAGATATACGGAAATATCGACAGAACCCAGCCTATTTTTTGTGCCTTAATGCTCGTTGGTAGGCAAAAGCATCTTCGAACAGTTACCAGATGCACAATCAGGGTTAATTGGCAAGGATATAGTCGGCAAAATGGGCTGAGAACTGCCAATTGAAAGACAGGCGGGCTTTGCTTGCCCGACCTGCCCCTATTGGTTCATTCAGCCGTTGAGCCAGCCAACAGAATAGTAATGCTTAATTTCGTTTTATCAAGGTTCTGTTGGCGATTTCCTGGTAGCAGTGACACTCGCTGCATGTTCACGCTCGACAGAACTAAACAAGGAGGAACCCAGGCATGAGTATTAACTGGCCCGTATTCGCCGATCAGTTGATCAACGGGCTGACAGTAGGCAGTTTCTATGCTTTGATTGCTCTGGGGTATACAATGGTCTACGGCGTTTTGCTGATGATCAACTTTGCCCACAGCGAGATCTTCATGGTGGGCGCCTACAGTGGCCTCTTCACGATGAACCGACTGGCCGAGATGGGGCTATACGAAACAAGCCCCGCATTGGCCATCTTGCTGACCTTCCTGGGAGGCGCCATAGGGGCGGCTCTCACAGGCGTCACGCTGGAACGCCTGGCTTACCGCCCTTTGCGCAAAGCAACTCGACTCGCTCCGCTGATCAGCGCTATTGGCGCATCGTTCTTCTTACAAGAGTTGGTCCGCCTGCTGCCTACAATCGGCAAAGCGGTCATGGGCATCCGGTTAGGTGGCCAATCACTGTTTCCTGTCAACTGGCAGCAGAGCATCATCAAGCTTATGGATGACTTCGGCGGGTCGAAGGTCAAGATTTACCCCGGCATCATGACGACAGCCGGGTTCGACATCGGCGATATCCATGTCCGCTACAGTCAGGTTGTAATCCTGGTATCTTCGCTGCTGATCATGGCGGCACTTTACCTGCTGGTCAGATACACCAGGCTCGGTAAGGCTATGAGAGCTGTTGCCGAAGACAAAGAAGCTGCCGCGCTGATGGGAATCGATATCAACCAGATCATCTCCCGCACTTTCCTGATCGGCTCGATGCTGGCGGGCGTCGCCGGCGTCATGATGGGAATGTACTACTTGCAAATCAGAACCACGATGGGGTTCGTGCCCGGTATCAAGGCCTTTACGGCTGCGGTCCTGGGAGGCATCGGCAATATCCCCGGTGCTATGCTGGGCGGGTATGTACTGGGGTTAGCCGAGGCTATTGGGCTCCAGTTTCTGCCGGCTGTCTACAAAGATGTCGTTGCCTTTGGCATCCTGGTGCTGATCCTGATCTTCAAACCCACCGGCATCCTCGGCGAAGTCGTCGCGCAAAAGAAATTGTAGAGATAGACGATGCGATCAAGATTTGTCACCACACTGTTCGAACGCATAAGGTCAGATGTCCCTGCTATGCAATGGTTCTTACGAGGATTGACCGGGTTGCTAATCATTGCGCTGCTCGTTATCCCGCTGATCCCTTTCCAGCAACAAGCACTCTGGGTACGGGTGATCGGCTATACGGGGCTGTACATCGTCCTAGGGTTGGGGTTGAACGTCATCCTCGGCTTCGGCGGCCTGTTGCACCTGGGATTCGTGACCTTCTACGCCATCGGCGCCTATACCTATGCCATCCTGGCCTCTGATTTATTTGGATATCACCTGTCTTTTTGGGTCGTGCTGCCGTTAGCGGCTACCCTGGCCGCCTTCACGGGAATTCTACTGGGTATCCCGGTGCTCAGAACACGTGGAGACTACCTGGCCATCATCACGCTGGGCTTTGGGGAGATCACCCGCATTCTGATCACCAACCTGCGCTCCCTGACTAAAGGATCTCAAGGCATCATCGGCATCGACGACCCGGTTTTGTTTGGTGTCACGTTCGATAGCGGTACCCACTACTACTACCTGATCTTCGCCTTTGCCATATTTGTCATTTTCATTACCACTCGCCTGAGCAACTCGCGTGTCGGGCGGGCCTGGAATGCCATGCGGGAAGACGAAGATGTGGCCCGCATGACCGGCATCAACACCGGCCACTACAAGCTGCTGGCCTTCGCGGTCGGAGGGTTTATCGGCGGGCTGGCCGGTGTCATTTTTGCTGCCTGGCAAGGCTCGATCTTCCCGGACAACTTCAATCTCTTCGTCTCGATCAACGTGCTGTGTCTGATCATCATCGGTGGTGTGGGCAGCATCCCCGGTGTCATCGTCGGCGCGCTGGCATTGATCGCGCTGCCCGATATTTTGAGGCAGTTCTCAGAATATCGCCTGTTGATATTCGGGCTACTGCTGGTGATCATGATGATCTTACGCCCGGCAGGTTTCCTGCCCTCGAAGCGCCTCCAGATCGAACTGGGACAGGCCAGGGAAGATCCGCCACCTGACAATGCGGCCTCCACAACCGGAGGTAAAGCGTCATGAGCATTGTTCTCGAAACCCGTCAGGTCACCAAGAATTTCGGCGGTCTGATGGCCGTCAACCGCGTTGATCTAGTTGTGCCTGAGCGCGCCATCGCCAGCGTCATCGGTCCCAACGGCGCCGGAAAAACGACCTTCTTCAATTGTGTCAGCGGTTTTTATACGCCGGAAGAGGGACAGATCGAGTTCCAGGGACAGTCGCTGGTCGGGGTACCACCTTACCAGATCGCCAGAGCAGGCATCGCACGAACCTACCAAAACATCCGGCTGTTCCCGGCCATGACGGCGCTCGAAAACATCCTGGTTGGGCGCCACTCACGCCTGAAGACTGGACTGATTGGGGCAATTGTCCGGCCGTCTGCCGCTGTCCGGGAAGAGCAGACAGCTTCTCAGTATGCTCTGGAACTGCTCGATCTGGTCGGCTTGATGGGCGAGGCCAACACCCTTGCCCGCAACCTGCCCTACGGCGACCAGCGTCGACTGGAGGTGGCACGCGCGCTGGCTAATGACCCAACCCTCCTGATGCTCGATGAGCCAACTGCCGGCATGAATCCGCAGGAGACCCGGGATATGATGGCATTCATCCTGCGGATACGCGATGAATTCAGCCTCACCATCCTGCTGATCGAGCATGATATGCGCGTCGTGATGGGCGTTTCAGACCAGGTCAGTGTACTCGACTACGGTGTCAAGATCGCAGAAGGAACACCGGCTGAAGTCCAGGCCAATCCCATCGTTATCGAAGCCTATCTGGGCAGACCAACGGAGTGACCCTCTATGACACTTCTTGAAATTCGAGATATCCACACCTATTACGGCAACATCCATGCCCTACACGGCATCTCCCTGAACGTCGAGATGGGCGAGATCGTGACATTGATCGGCGGGAATGGCGCCGGTAAATCGACAACGCTGAACACCATCTGTGGAATTACCCCGGCGCGGCACGGCACGGTACTCCTCGATGACATCGATATCACCCGGGTACCACCGCACAAGATCGTCAAGAGAGGAATTACACAGTCGCCGGAGGGAAGACGTATCTTCGCCCGGCTGACCGTGCGTGAGAACCTCGATATGGGCGCCTACACGCAAAAGGACAGGACCAAGATTCAGGAATCGATGGAGCAGGTCTTCGAAACCTTCCCCCGGCTTAAAGAACGCGAGAAGCAACCGGGCGGCACTCTATCGGGCGGCGAACAGCAGATGCTAGCCATCGGGCGGGCGATGATGGCCAGGCCGCGCATTCTGCTGCTGGACGAGCCGTCGATGGGGCTGGCACCGCTCCTGGTACAGGAAATCTACGCCATCATCGAGCGTCTCAACCAACAGGGCACCACCATTCTGCTGGTCGAGCAGAACGCCCAGATGGCGCTCTCGATCTGCCACCGGGGATATGTTTTGCAGGCCGGCTCGATCGTTCTTTCGGGCAGTGGCCACGAGTTGTTGGCCGACGCGATGGTACGAAAGGCATACTTAGGGGAAAACTAAGTAGACTTTATCGGGAATAACTGAGTTACACATAAAATAGGCCGTTTTTTACGCATAGCACGCCTATTGCCGATAAAGTCTAATATAGTTGTCCAGATAAGTCTTTGCAGCGATTGAGCAAGGGACAAGAAAAAGATAAGGGACTCAAAAATAAATAAGTATTCCAAGTAGGGTATGATAGGGCCAAAAAGGAAGCTCCATGGAATTATCGGATTCGCTGAA
>JAFGLD010000230.1 GCA_016928235.1 Anaerolineae bacterium
GGGAATGACAAGCCGGTCCGGGAATGTCATGTCATTCCTCAACTCACAAATAATCTCTTTCCATATCACGACCCCATGTACCATCCCAAAAGAACATACTTCTCCAGGGCAGCATCCGGAATGCTCTGTGTATCGGTGGATTCCCGCCTGCGCGGGAATGACAAGCTGGTCCGGGAATGCCATGTCATTCCTCAACATGTTCACAAATAATCTCTTTCCATATCACGGCCCCGTGTACCATCCCAGAGAGTGGCTTATGAGCAAAAGCTCACCAAAAAGGATGAAAACAGCTTTTTGACTTTTTGACTCGTCACTCGTCACTCATCACTGTTTTCAAAGGAGATTTCAATGGACTATGGAAGTATTTTATCTAATGCCTGGGATACCATCTGGCGAAAGAAATTTTTGTTCATAGTCGGTATCCTGAGTGTGTTGGGAGCAAATGCCGGACTTTCCGGTCTCAATTACATTGCTAATCCATCACAGCTGACTCAAAGCCTTGAAATATATGGGAAGATGGGATACGGGCCCAGTTATGGGCCGGAACAGTTGCAGACGATCCGGTTGGCAACCATCATTGTCGGGGTTGTCATGATGGTGCTGGGCGTCGTGCTTTGGTTTAATTCAAGGATATCGATCGGGGGGTTGATTGCCGGCGTTGGCAAGCTCGGCGAATCAGAACTCAGAGGCTTCAAATCAGCCTGGATAGCAGGGTGGGAACGGCGTTGGCCGATGTTTGGATTGGGGCTGCTTACATTGCTTCCGATATGGATAATCACCGTGCCAACATACCTGATCAATAAAAATCTCCAACAACAACAGATGGAGATTATTGCCAACCCTAGCCTTTACGACTTAGGGCCAGATTACTTTTACCCATACCTGGGATTATGCGGCGTGATCTGCGCAATGTTGGTGATTATTTTACCCTTGTATCTCTTCCAAGTGCTGGCCGACCGGGCCTGTATGCTGGAAGCCCTCACTTTTTCTGAAGCCGTCGGCAGGGCCTGGCAGGTAGTTCGTCAGAAGGCTGGCCAGATGATTGTTTTGTTCTTAATCCAGATCGGGATCGCGCTTGGGATCGGGTTGGTTGCCGGAGTATTCGTCTGCATGCTCTCTTGCGGTTTGGGTGCTCTAGCGTCAATGATGTCACCAATGCTCAGCATGGCGGTTTCATATGTTCTCATGCCGTTTATGTTCGTCTTTTCGGGAATTATACAAACCTATTTCTCTGCTGTGTGGACAATCGCTTGGCTTGATTGGGCCAATGATGTTTTGGCGCATAACATCAAGGTAGAAACACCTGTCACTTCAGGATAAAAACCCGGTGGATATCATTAATCTTATCCGGCGTACCCTTCATGTTATCTGGACAAAAAAATACCTGATGGTATTGGGGACGGTGTTTGTGATCGTCACCCGCGGGGTACGTCTCCAGGATATGCTGATTGGCCCCGTGCTGAAGCCGTTGCTTGAGTTATGTGGCGTGCCGAACGCCGAACGGCTACCGCTGGCCGACTATGTCTGGTTCATCCGGTTTTTGGTATGGATCAGCGAACACGGAATAGTGGGGTGGATCGGTCTGATAATCGGGACGCTGCTGGTGGCGATCATGTTGGGCATCGTTGCCATCGTCGCGCGGGGGGCGCTAATCGCTTCGGCTGGAGAAACGGAGACGCCGATCAATTGGAAGGGCGCGATCAAGGCAGGCTGGCGCAAAGCCTGGCGGCTGCTCATCATTGCTTCCATCCCGCCGATTCCGGTGACCGTCGCGGCCATTCTGATTGTGATATTGGCGGCAGTGGTCATCCTGCAGGTAGGGGGCGTCGACGCACTGTCGAGGTCGGCGGATTTGCAGCAGCAAGTTGGCGGCGGTCTTATGGTGGCATCGATGGTGATCCTGTTTCCTTTTTTCATCGCTACCTATATTCTGGCATTGCTCAGCACGTTGGCTGAACGCGCCTGTGTGTTGGAGGATCGCCAGGTGTTTGAATCGTACCGGCGCGGCTGGGAGATCTTGCGAGCCAACTTCGTGCCGGCTGCTTTATTGGCACTGCTGCATATCGTCATTGAGACACTGATTGGCCCGCTGTTAACTGTGCCGGAAATACTCTCCATGTTCTGTTTAGTCCTCATGCCACTGGTGTGGATTGTCGGTGGTATCGAGATATCATTCTTTATCACACTGTGGACGTTGGCCTGGTGTGAGTGGGCAACTGTCCAGCCTGCGACTGAGTTAGTTCAAGGCAAATGAAGCCAACAGGATGAAACAATCAAAGCTCTGTGACGTAATAGATCATGGTAATATATCAAAGATGCAAGATAATATTTCTGTATACCTTTAGACGAAAGGGGAAAGCATGGACTACAGTACAATCTTGACCCGTGCCTGGCACATCATTTGGAATAATAAATTCCTGATTGTGCTTGGGATACTGGTCGCCCTGGGCAGCGGTGGCGGTGGCGGTAGTGGTGGTAGCGGTGGCGGTAGCGGTGGTAGCGGAAGCGGCGGATTCATGAGCACGCCTGTGCCGGGCCAGGACTGGTCGGAGGGAATGACGGATTACTCTCCGCTCGCCAACATCCCTGATGAAATGTGGGCTTTAGGGATTGGTTTTCTGGTCGTCATTGCTGGCATTTTACTGATCATTGGTATTGCAGTCTGGGTGATTAGCCGGATTGCTGCCGGAGGCTTGATAGCGGGTGTCAACCAGATTGAAACAGAGAATGTTTCCGGTTTTAAACAGGCATGGAGCGCCGGCTGGCAGAAGGGTTGGCGGTTGCTCGGCATTGGCATCATTCCAATGATTCCTATGTTGATTGGGCTCTTTGTGTTTCTTGTCTTGCTACTTACAGTAGGAGGGTTCTCCACGATATTTGATGATCCCAGTGCTTTCAATTCTGATGCTGTTGCCTATGAGATGTCGACACAATTGGGGCTGTGGATAAGCATGAGTGTTATCTTATGTCTGGTGGCTTTGATTAGTGTTGTTCTCAGTATCTTTGCCGGCCTGGCTGATCGAGCTTGCATGCTGGAAGATAAAGGTGTTTTTGAGTCGTATGGTCGAGGCTGGGAGATTCTGTCCAACAATTTTGGTTCAGCCGTTATCCTGGTATTAATCCATATTGGACTGGCTCTTGGTATCGGCTTGATACTGTGTCTTCCTACCGTATTCATGAGCCTCTGCTGTCTTTTGTGGCCGGTTTTGTGGGCTATCAGCGGCACGACTACTGCTTACTTTTCAACCGTCTGGACATTGGCCTGGCGTGAGTGGGTTGGAGGCGCTCCGGGTGAGTTTGTCATCGAGAAAGCTCCGTTGGTCTAAATGTTAAGGAATCATAGGTGTCAACTTAAGGCGTCAATACTGCTTGGTGATCATCAGTTTTCAGTGCTTGACGATTAAACGACATCGTAGTGATCAGTTTTTTGTTTGCAATGGCAGGCTCTTGTCTGTATACCAAAGACTAATAACCGAAAATAGAGAACCAAACAGATCGGGTTTGTGCTTAAGTTCACACTAATGGGAATTCAATAACTTTCCCCTCGGAGCCTGCAATCACAACTACGGATGGGTAAGTTAATCAATGCTCATTCCTCAATCGTCGAGGCGGTCGGTATCGACCGCCTCGACGATCTCGGTTATGTCTTGCACATCTTTGCCTCATAGCGCATAATCGCTTCGGTAGGAGAGTATCGATCATGCTATGAGACATTCCCTGGCTCAACATAAACATCTAACCATTGTCATCCGGCCAGTCATCCTGGTTCTTGGCCTATGCTTGTTGTTGGCCCCAGTTCACGCTACGCATGCCCAGGACACGACCCCTACGGTTACCCCATCCCCTGTCGACGAGGTGGGGAGCGATTTCTATGGGATCAATTTCATCAACCCCATCCAGCCGTGGTTGAGAATTGGCTATGAAAGTGGGGCGCGTGTTGTCCGGTGGCAGTTCAACTGGCGAGATCACGAGCTTGGGCCGGGTGATTGGGATTGGACAAAATCAGACTCGGCTATCGCGGCCTGGAATCGCACAGGGATAAAAGTTCATGCGATCATGCATAACCCTCCTCCGTTTGCCCTGGTCGATCCGGGTGGGCTGATGCCGATCAACCTGGATGCTCCTTATACGAGCACGCAGGTCAGCTTCTCCCGCTTCTGTTACACGTTTGCACAGCGATACAAAGGGCAGGTTTACAGCTACGAAGTATGGAATGAGCCTGATCTGCCACACTACTGGAATGGCACCGCCGCGCAATATGCCACACTCCTTAAAGGCTGCTACCAGGGTATCAAGGCAGCAGACCCGGCTGCAATCGTTGTGACGGCGGGTATGGCTTATATCACCGATCTGCAATTCTACACTGCTGTTATCCGTCAGCTTGCCAGGGACCCCCAGGCTCCGGCCAATCATTACTACTTTGATGCCGTAGCTGTTCATATGTATGGCGATCCGGAGTTGGTCTACTCGCACACCAATAATGTTCGTAACGTCTTAACCGGCTATGGTATCAGGGGAAAGCCGATCTGGATCACGGAGACGAATGTTGCTTTACGTGGGGCAGATAGCCCTCCGCACCAGGGTTTTGGCACTGAGGAAGAGGTAGGTTGGTACGTATTGCAGGCAACCAGCAATGCATACGCCGCAGGGGCAGAAAAGCTGATGCTCTTCCGTCTCAACGATCACGACATGGGAGAGATGTGGGGACTGGTGAAGAACAATGGCACCCCTCGCTCCGGGTATCGGGCTCTACAACTGGCCGCTACTGTGCTGCGTGACATTACTGAAGCCAATCGGGAAGTAGCCGGCGGTGTGGTCATTACCACAATGAGGCGTGCCGACAATGCTCGTATCGTCACACTCTATTCGCAGACAGGTGAAAGCGCTACCGTTGCAGTGAAGGCTGAGACAACCGCGGCCGTCCTGATCAACTCAGCGGGCGGCTACGCGACAGTAGAGCCGGATGATGAAGGCTTTTACAACATTACATTGCCGCCTGCTCACGGGCGTGATATGAACCGTCTGGAGTCTTATTCTGTTGGTGGTCCGGTGATGATCGTTGTCGAGCTCGACCGTACTCCTCCAACTACTACAGTCCAGGTTTCAGTTCTCCCTCATGACAAGACGCACGTGATGGTCCGCTGGCGTGGCGATGACGGGAAGTTTGGCACAGGGGTTGCCACTTACGACGTCGAGTACAGTGTGGATGGCGACTTCTGGCTGCCCTTGCAGACGGAGACAACGGAAACACAGATCATTCATGATATCTCTCAGGGAGGTACCTTTGCCTTCCGGGCACGCGCAGTCGATCGCGTTGGCAATCAAGGAGAGTTTTCAGAACCCATCCTGGCTACTTTGCAGTTGATTGGAAAACTGATCGCCAAGATCGTCGACCTGCGTGGGCAAGGAGTGCCCTCAGCCCGCGTTGAATTGGCAGACGGCACGCTTTACGATGCCGATGGAGCAGGCTGGGTACGCATCGATTTACCACCAGGCATTGCCGAGATTGCTCGTGTGGATGGCTCGGTCCATGGACAGGTAGTACCACCACCAGTGGAGATCGTGCTCGACGAAGAGACGACTGTCACCTGGATGGTAATGCCGCAGCAGAACCTGATCGAAGAGGGCAATTTCGAGAAGAGTCTTGGCGACTGGGTTGGGCTGGCCTTGGGCGATATTCAACAAGCGACTACTGACGATCCCCTACATCCAACCGTCTTGCGGCTCACTGGACAACGTCACCCCTGGGGTTCTCCTACAGCATCCCTTAAGTTAGACATACCCGCGGGGATGGACGAGGCTATCTTAAGTTTCTATTATCGCCTGCCTGGAGATGGACAGGCTTTCCGTTTAAGGGTGGTTACTGAGCAAGGGCATCAGACACTGTGGCAGATTAACGCAATGAGCCCGGAGTTCACGCGAGTCTGGCTGGATGTGGGTGACTACGCCGGGCAAACGATCGATCTGCGCTTTGAACTGTGGGGATCGAAAGACAGCCCTGCCAGCTCCGCCGAGATCGATGATCTGCTCCTTGCCAATGTGCCGGTTGTGCCTTGATATACTGTGCTGGTATCTTCTCAATAATCCAGGGGGTAACTTCAATCCAATTCTTGGTGATCAGTGATCTGTTTTGTTGCCGCGCAACACCTACCGTGTTCGTGGGTATGTGTGAACTGAGGCGGCAATACGTGTGGCTTTAGCCCGTCGTCCGCCACACATTCCTTGTGACCGGCGATCTTTATCCTGTGATCATAACTGTCAACTTAAGGTCATTTGCCATTTGGATTGATGGAAAGCAGATTTGGCAAGCCGAGAAAAAGATCGGGAAGTTTTTGAAA